>NZ_JBSYGH010000006.1:48940-171529 GCF_054121495.1 Salegentibacter haimaensis | reverse complement strand
TAGCTTTCATACCATGAAAATAATACTATCCTGAATTATTTCCAATAAAAAAGAGACTGCCTTTTCAGACAGCCTCTCGTATTATAAGATAAACACTCTTATTTGATCTCTACAACTTCCAGATCAAAAACAAGATCTTTACCTGCCAATGGGTGATTTCCATCAACCACGATGCTTTCTTCTTTCACCTCTTTTACTACAAGGTTCATCTCACGACCATCAGGGCTTTTAGAAACAAGGCCCATTCCAACTTCAGGCTTAATTTCTTCCGGTAGCTGTGATTTTGGAACCTCCTGGATAAGCTCTTCACGTGGCTCACCGTAAGCTTCCTCTTTTGGTATATTAATGGTTTTTTTCTCGCTCACCTGCATATCGATAAGGCCTTTTTCAAAACCGGGAATAAGTTGACCCTGTCCAAGAGTAAACTCTATAGGCTCTCCTCTTTCTACAGAACTGTCAAAAACCTGACCATCTGTAAGTTTACCGGTGTAATGTACCTTAACTGTATCATTCTGCTTTACTTGACTCATAATTGTATTTTTCGAGTTAAATATTTGGCAGTCAATCACTTTTGCCGCCATTAAAGTTGCAAAGGTAAGCTTATATTGCTGAAACCCAAACTAAACGGCAAGAGAATCCCGGGAATCTCCTGTTAGGGCTGTTAAAAGTTAAAATAATTGGAGCAACCAGGCCCGGGTTGCATTTCTGAATATTAAAAGATACATTTATTAGCTTAATTTTAAGAGTATCCCTTATCCACGGATACATTTTTATCTAACGAAAACCTTTTTTTATGAAAAACCAAAAGTCCTCAAATTCCAACTCCCGGCGCAGTTTCTTAAAAACCACTGCTTTAGCTACCGCCGGAATAAGCATCGTGCCCCGGCACGTTTTAGGTGGTCCCGGCTTTTTAGCCCCCAGCGATAAATTGATTATTGCAGGAATAGGAGTAGGAGGGAAAGGAGAAAGCGACATCTATAGCTTCTATCAAAGCGGAAAAGCAGAGATTGGTTTTCTCTGCGATGTAGACGATCGCCGCGCTGCAAAATCAAGAGAAAGATTTCCAAAAGCAAAATATTACAAGGATTATCGCGAAATGCTCGATAAAGAAGCTAAAAATTTTGACGCGGTTTCTATTTCCACTCCCGATCATAATCACGCTATTCAAACGCTGCATGCGATGGAACTCGGGAAACACGTTTATGTTCAAAAACCCTTAACCCACGATATTTATGAAGCCCGGCAATTAACCGATGCTGCGAAAAAATATAAAGTAGTAACCCAAATGGGTAACCAGGGAGCTTCAGGTGATGGGGTGCGACAAATGAGGGAGTGGTTTGATGCTGGAGTAATTGGTGATGTACATACTGTTTACTGTTGGACCGACAGGCCTGTTTGGCCGCAGGGAATTCCGTGGCCGAAAGATTCAAAAACTGCAGTGCCCAGCGAACTGGACTGGAATTTGTGGCTGGGAACAGCTCCCTATAAAGATTATATAGAAGGTCTGGTTCCTTTTAACTGGCGCGGCTGGTGGGATTATGGTACCGGAGCTCTTGGAGATATGGGTTGTCACCTAATTGAAGCCCCTTACCGGGTGCTAAATCTGGGACATCCTAAAGAGGTGGAATGTAGCGTAGGCAGTGTGTATGTAGATGAGTTTCAACGCGGATATTTCCCGGAAAGTTGTCCGCCTTCAAGTCACGTAACTATGACTTTCCCAAAAACCGATAAAACCGAACAGGATATTAGATTGCATTGGATGGACGGCGGCATCAAGCCAACCCGCCCCGAAGAACTCGGTCCCAATGAAACCTTTGGAGATGGTGGAAACGGAATTTTGTTTGTAGGTACCAAAGGAAAAATGATGGCAGGAACCTATGGGGCTAATCCACGCTTATTACCTCTTTCCAGAACCGATGAAGTAAGTGTTCCGCAGAAATATGAAAGGGTTCCCGGTGGGGAAGATGGGCATTATGCCCAGTGGGTAGAAGCTGCTATTGCGGGTTATGGTAAAAAAGAGCTAAGCGCCCCATTTGAAATTTCAGGTCCTTTGACTGAAACTTTACTAATCGCCAATCTGGCCATTCGAGGGGTTGATGTTAGAGAAGAACGTCAGAGGGAGAATGGAAGCAGCTACTATCATTACCCCGGTAGAGATATTAAAATGCTCTGGGATTCAGAAAATATGAGGGTTACTAATTTCGATGAAGTGAATCAGTTTGTAAAAAGAGATTATCGCACAGGCTGGTAGGTAGTTTTTTCAATATTTTTCTGAAAGTCCCGTTAGCATAATTCATTGCTGAAATTATGACTCATTTTAAATTATTGAATTTTGGAATAATCTTATCCCTGGCCTATTTTACAATGGGCCTGGGTTCCTGTAATTTTAATAATTCTAAGGAAGAAGAAAAACCTGAAAAAATATGGGATAGCCTGGAGGTGACCGCTTCGGCTTATAATTCGTTGAGTTACCAAACCGGCGCCGGTGGGGCTAATATCACTGCCTGGGGCGACACCCTAAAACCTGGAATTCAGGTAATAGCGGTTTCCCGCGACCTTATTCAGAAGGGATTAGACCATAACACTCCGGTGAAAATAGAAGGTTTTCCCGGAGTATTTTTGGTTCAGGATAAAATGCATCATCGCTGGAGAAATAAAATTGATATTTATATGGGCGAGGATGTTAGCAAAGCCAGGCAATTCGGAAGAAAAAAATTAAAAATCTGGTTCGAAAAGCCTGCCGATACTATTAAAAATGAGGCTCATAAATAAGCCTTAAAAACGAACTGAAGCGCTCTTCATCTTTGTTCAGAGAAATTCCGGGCACTATACCTATTTTTAAAGAATCTTTTATTTCAACCCGCATTTGAGGTCTCAGTACGGTTTTTAATTCTCCATCCATCACCAGTTGGTTTACCTCAAGACCAATAAAGTTCCCGGTGTTGGGAATCATATAGTGCAGGTTAGAGTTGATCTCATAGGCAAAGTAGTTTTCGTGACCATTCCAGCCTCTAAAAAATCTGGGCCCGGTGTAAATTAAGGTGTGCCAATCTGGCGTTAGTCTTGTAGCCGCAATAAAAAACGGATTTACCAATAAACCCTGGGTTAGATTGTCAAACGACAGTACATTGAGGTCGGTAAATTCAAATTCTACAATATTTCCCAGTGCCAGGGAGGTTTGCAGCTTTTCAGACACCAAAAAGGTATATTGTGCGGCAAGTTTCAAACTCTCTATTCTATCCTCAGGACTTTCTTTGCGACCTTTATTTAAAGAATTGCGGCTAAATAGAGTCATAGGAACTTCAACTTCGAGTCCCAGCCTATCGGCTACCGCCCATTCATATTCAACCAGAAACTCATAAGCATCAAAATCAAGATTATCGGTGATTCCCGCCCCCAGGTTCCATTCTTTCTCCCCTTTACGAGCACCCAAATCCCTGATCAAATCTATATAAAGCGGTTCGGCGTGTTCAAGTTTTAAAGGCAGGTCTTCTTCATCTCGCTCTTCCCAGGGGGCTTCCTGGGCATATAGTGGCGTGGATACGGCCAAAATTAAAATTGCGAGGGAAAATGGGTATCGGATTCTCATATATTTTTTGCGCAAAGAACCAACAAGAAAATTATGAAACAATAAAAATTGAATTAGAATATAATTAAATACTGAATTTTGGAAACTTCAGGCTTACCCTGGTGCCCTTATTGGGTTTAGACTGAATTTTGATTTTCCCTTTGTGAATTTCAACAATATTGGCGGCAAGCGCCAGGCCAATTCCGTGGCCTTTTTTATAAGCGGTGTTTTTTCCGCGATAAAATGGAGTGAAAATTTTATCCAGTTCAGAAGAGTCAATTCCCATCCCAAAATCTTCAATCTCTACCAAAGAGTATTTCGCTGAAGGCGTAAAAGTTACGCTAACGGGCTTGCCATCTGAATATTTAAGGGCATTTTTTAAAATGTTGGCGATGGCCATTTCGATCCAGAGCTTATTGCCCAAAATTTCAAAAGAATTTTCCTGAACCTCTTCGGTATTCAAATATTCAATCTTAATTCGGTTCTCATTTTCCTGCTTATTAAACCGAATCACTATTTTTTGAATCCATTCATCAAGCCTGAAAATTTCAAAACCAGCATTTGGTTTTTGCGATTGGACTTCAGAAAGATGAAGTAAACTCCCCAGCAATTGATTTAAATGTGTGGCTTCATTGTAAATCTTTTCTATAGATTCCTGTTTTTTCTCCTGTGCAGAGGAATGTAAAACATAATCGGCCTCGCCTAAAATTACGGTTAAAGGAGTTCGAAGTTCGTGGGAGGCGTTTTGAATGAATTTTTTTTGAGATTCAAATGAAGCTCCAATTCGATCAAGCATTTTATTAAAAGTTCTGGAAAGCCTGGAGATTTCATCCTTGCCATTGCCTTCGTCGAGTCGAACATCAAGGTTAGAGGCATTAATTCTTCTAACCTTTCTAATCATAGAATTTATGGGTTTTAAAATAATACGTGCAAAAAGGAGCGCAATCATTCCTACAAGCACCATACTCCCCAGGGTAATTAGCCATAGCACCTGCTTAAGGTAATTTAATTGTTCAATTCCTTCAAGGTCTCTGGCGGTGACAACCACAATGTAATCGCCCTGGTTATCTTCGTAATATATGGCGGCAGCCTGCCAATCTTCTATTTCAAAAAAAGCATAGCCTTTTTCTATACTTTCTTTAAATACTGAAGCTTTAAAGAATTTATTTTTCTGCTTCCCCGGGAGTGGTTTCCCCTCTACGACTCTGAAGAAGTGTTCTTCTTCGCCGGGTAAATTTCTAAGATATTGGCGGGTAAGATTGCGGTACTTGCTTTCGCTTAACTCATCTCTTTCCAGAGAAATTTCGGCGGCGGTAAAGCTTCGTTCCAGTAATCGTTTATCAAATTGATCGTGAATATGATGATCTACCAGCAGGTATATAAAAATACTGATGACCCCAATAATAAGGGCCACGATTAACGAAAAGGTCGCGGCTATTTTATATTTAATCTTCAAAATTACCTGATGACATACCCCATTCCAATAACCGTATGAATAAGACGATTTTTAGGGGAATCACCTGTTTTTCTGCGAAGGTAATTAATATAAACATCAACTACGTTAGTCCCAAGATCATATTCTACACCCCAAACCTTTTCCAGAATTTTTTCGCGGGAAAGTACTTTGTTGTTATTTACAATAAGCAGTTTGAGCAGTTTATACTCGGTTGCGGTTAATTTGATTTCCTCACCTTTTTTATAAACTTTCTTGGCTTCATCGTCTATAACCAAATCGCCATAACTGTATTTGGAGGTTTCAGCTTTATCGCCGGCAGGTTCGCCACGTCTTTGAACCGCATTTATACGGGCAAGAAGCTCCTCGAGTTTAAAGGGTTTTACGATATAGTCATCGGCTCCCATATTAAGACCTTTTACCACCATCTCGGTGGTATCCAGCGCAGTAAGTAGGATAACAGGAGTTTTATTTTTCTTGCTACGCATTTCTTCGAGTACCTCAATACCAGATTTTTCCGGCAGCATTATATCCAGAAGAATTAAATCGTATTTGTTGGAACTAATAAGTTCCAGGCCTTTTAAGCCATTTGTGGCTATCCCTATTTGGTGATTGTTCTCGGTAAGACACCGCTCAAGCAGGGATGCCACATTTGGCTCATCTTCAACTAACAGAATATTCATATAACTTCAAATATGCTGATTTTTGAAAGGAAAATAATTAAAATTGAATTAGAATTAACGAAAGATATTAATTCCATAAAGTAAGGGGCGGCTTAGCTTAATTTTATCCCAATCCTAAATATCCCAGCAGGATCCAGAGAATTACAAAAACGACTATAATGCCTACACAGCCGCAACCTCCTCCAAGTTTTTTAGCACCCCAGCCCGCCAGGATCGCTCTAAGAATATTTTTCATAAGTAAGTAATTTATTGGTTTAAATCTAATTTAAAACAAGCGCGTGGCAGGGCTCAAATGTTTATGAAATATTTATATCCTTCTATTAAATAAGTCTAAAGAAGTCGATTTTTTGTAACTTGAGACTCCTTATTTTTAAAATATGAAACACCTAAGCCTTCTAATTTTCAGTTTTTTCACCTGCGGAATTTTTGCCCAGCAACAAGCCAGTCTTTTGTTTAAATCTGATGAATTCTCGCATCCCGAGTCGGCGGTGACCGATGAAAAAGGAGAGTTCATTTATGTATCCAATATCGGTGAAAAAGAACCCGGCGATGGATTTATTTCTAAACTAAACCGAAAGGGGGAAGTCCTGAATTTAAGATGGATTGAAGGCCTGGAAGATCCTAAAGGGCTCTGGTTTCATAATGATAAACTTTACGTGAGTGATAATACCCAGCTGGTAGAAATGGATACTGAAAAGGCCGAAATCACGAGAAAAATCGAGGTTGCAAACTCGGGAATGTTAAATGATATAGTGGGAGATGATAAGGGTAATTTATACATTTCAGACACCCGGGCCAATGTGATTTTTGAATTAAAAGAAGGAGCTGAAGAGGTGACCGAATTGCTAAGGGATGATAAACTGGATTCTCCCAATGGGCTTTGGTTAAAGGATGATCTTATTTTAGTCGCTTCCTGGGGAAAAGACAAACAAGGCAAATTATTACAGGTTGACAGAGATGGAAATATTAGCCGATACTCACAGAACAATCTTGGAAATTTAGATGGAATTCAGGAAATGGAAGATGGGAGTTATCTAATTTCTGCCTGGGATAGCGGGAATATTTATAAAGTGGGAGCAAATGGAGAAGATGAACTTATACTCACTTCCGATCGCAGTGCCGGCGATATCCTTTTCCTTCAGCAAGAAAAAATATTGATCCTGCCTATGAATTTGCAAAATTCATTATGGTGGTATCAACTTAAGTAAATTTCAATTGCAACTTCAGAAAAAATACCGGGATAAAGGCGAGCAAATTCTAGAATTGCAGCAACAGCGAAAATTCAACAACAGTCTTACCGGCTATGCCATCGTAGTCATTTTAATTTTAACCTTCATTGCCATTGCTGCTGTGTACCTGGATTGGTATTAATTAATTTTTGATTTCATTCATCAACAAAAACGCCTGATTCACATATTCCTTTTCCAAAAATAAGGCGAAATAGTTGGAGGTTGAAATCATTTCAAAGATCGGAATGCCTTCATAAGCCAGGAGTTTAAAAATGTAAAAATAAAGCCCAACCGATTGGGATGAATTTTTAGGCAATTCGATCGTGATAGAGGATAGATCTTTTTTTACAGAAACTCTTAATTCACTTCTGAAGCAATCTTCTACTAAATCGGTAAGGGAATCGGACACCAGGATATTGCTTTCCTGAAAATTGCTGGAATAATTTAGATAAACCCCGGTTTGTCCTTTAACCGCTTCGAGCAGGCGGGCTTTATTAGAAATAATCGTATTCGAATTCAAATACGTATATTCTGTAATTCCCGAGCGCACAATAATATCCCCTAATTGGCGCAAATTTTTCATATTTATTTTAGTGCGCCGGGGAGCATAGCGCCTTAATGCCATAATAATCGATCCTGTTTTTACAGGTTTTCGCATCTCTTCTTCTACCTGAGGTCGAATATCTTCTGCAAGTCCACTAAAATTTATGATGTCTCTAGCAATGGCGTCATCCAGGAAAGGCTGATGCCGTATGATATCGTGTACACAGGTAGTTATGGTCTTCATTGTTAATTATTATACATTTTGTGCAAATGTATATAAAAACAAATATTTTTTTTGAAGCGCGGGAGTATAAAACTAATTATGCATCATTAAAAGTAAGCAGATGAAAGTTTTAAAGTTTGGAGGTACTTCGGTAGGTTCGGTAGAGAGTATTCGCAATGTGGCCCGAATTATCGATGCTATTGGAGGTAGAAAGATCGTGGTGGTTTCGGCCATGTCGGGTGTTACCAACAGCCTGGTTGAGATTACCGAAGATCTAAAACAGGCGAAAATAACTTCAATTTCCTCCAAAATTGAAAATTTGCGAATTAACCATATCGCTACCCTGGAAGAATTGCTGGGCCAGGGTGAATTTTTTGAGGCTGCAAGGCAGGAATTGCTGGGTATTTTTGAAAAGCTTGAAAACAGCTGCGCGCAACAGTATTCCGAAGTTCTGGAGGCCGAAATTGTGACTTATGGAGAAAGCCTATTGAGCTTTATCTTTTCTAAATATCTGGAAAGTAAATCTATAGAGAACAAACTGCTCAATTCGAAAGAATTTATGCAGGTTTATAATCTGGAAAATCCCGATGTAGAGCTTGTAGGTTCTTTGCTGGAAAAGGAATTGGAAAATTCTGCCGCCGGGATTTTTATCGCACAGGGCTTTGTTCGAATAGACCAACACCAAAATATTAGCACCTTAAAGCGTGGCGGCAGCGATTATACCGCCACAATTATCGGGGCTGCAATCAGAGCTGAGGAAGTACAAATATGGACCGATATTGACGGTTTCCACAACAACGACCCGCGAATTGTTGAACATACAAAACCCATTGCAAGATTGAGTTTTGAAGAAGCCGCCGAGCTGGCTTACTTCGGAGCCAAAATTCTTCATCCTCAAACCATCTCGCCGGTGATTAACCTGGATATTCCTGTAATTCTTAAAAATACATTTACACCACATTTGCCCGGTACGATCATCGCGGCTAAAGCACAGGATACCGGATTAAAGGCTATTTCCGCTAAAGATGGAATTACCGCTATTAAGATCAAATCTAACCGTATGCTTATGGCGCACGGGTTTTTGAGAAAGGTCTTCGAAGTATTTGATCGTTACGAGACTTCGATCGATATGATCACCACTTCAGAAATTGCAGTTTCGCTTACTATTGATGATGACCGAAACCTGCCGACGATTCTTCAGGAGATTGAGAAATATGGAGAAATCACTGTAGAAAAAGAACATAGTATAATTTGTATAGTAGGGGAGCAGGTGATTGAAGACCGCGAAACCTACAGGCTTTTTGAACTCTTACAAAATATCCCCGTTCGTATGATCTCGTATGGAGGAAGCAAAAACAATATCTCACTGTTGGTGCATACCGCCAATAAAGCACAAAGTTTGAGACAGCTGCATCAAAAATTATTTCAATCTACCAGAGAGGCAGCGCTGGTTTGAGTTTTTAAATTTTCTGTTAGTGAACATTTTTGTTCCTTTTGTGTAGTGAAAACCGTCGGGCAGGCTAACACCACCGGCGGTTTTTTAATTTATCCGATTATCGGGATCTAAATATTTCCACGAACTATTTTTTAAGCCCTGGAGGGCTTGCCTCATATTAATTTACTTCCGGCTGCTTTTTATTTTTTTCTTCTATAAACCTGGCCATAAAATAAGTGCTTCGGTGAAGATGATATCTTAGCATTGATCCAATAAAATTCCCACTTCTCCAGGTTTCAGGATCTTCTGCGATATTCTCTATTCTTCTTAGAAAATCGGTTTTAAAATTTTCAGAATTAAAGCGTTTCTCTAAAATTTTATAGCCCTGAAGTCTGGACTTCTGCCACAAATCCTCATCGCTGTACAATTGAACCGCGGCATCAATAATTTCTGAAGTTGAACTGGCAATTAGGCCATTCCAGGCTAGATCTCCGTGCATAGCTTCGGCGCCGATGGGAGTAGTGACACTGGGAGTACCAAATTGCATAGCATCCAGCAGTTTTCCTTTAAGTCCTGCACCAAACCTTAACGGGGCCAGGCAAACCCGGGTTTCCTCCATTACATCTTTTACATTCGCAGCACGCCCCATCACCAAAAAGCCTTCTTTTTTGTTATTCAAAGCCATTGCTTTTTTAGGGGTATAGGAACCATACACCTTTAATTCGGCCAGGGGAAGTTGCTTTCTGATTTCAGGCCAAATCTCCTCTTTAAGATATAGTACCGAATTCCAGTTAGGTTCGTGCCTAAAATTTCCAATACAAATAAAGCCCTGTCGCTGTTCAAATTTTGGCTGATTTTGCACTTCATCTGCAGAAGGTATTTCAGCTAAAAACGGCAGGTAAAAAAGCAATTTCTCATCTATGCTGAAATCTTCTCTCAGTATTTGCATTTCTACTTCAGAAATAATCAAACTAAGATCTGAGCGTAAAATAGAAGCAATTTCGCGCTTTGCTGTTTCGGAAGTGAGATAGATATTCTTTGCCGTTTCCCCCGTTTTAAAAGCTTTATGACGCGCTTTTCGAATGCAGTGTAAATCTTCGGTATCCAGGATTCTCAATGCCTGCGGACAAAACTTTTCCACCCGCCAGCCAAATTGTTCTTCTACCATAAACCTGTCGAAAAGCACAATATGGGGTTGTAGTTTTTTGATATATTCATCAAATTCGGGGGAGTTCACCTCAATATTTTGAGTAATAAGCCCCATTTTCTCCAAATCGGGAACAAAGGGTGTACGCAGAGCCGTACTTACAAAATGTATCTCATATTTTTCCTCCCTGAATATTTTGATAAGCTGCATCATTCTTGAGCCTGCCGCCGAAGAACTCGGTTCTGGCCAAACGAAGCCAATAATCAATAATTTTTTCATTTCCATTTTTTAAAAGCTTCCGGAGAGTAAAAGTGAGCCAACAATCCAGAGAAGTAAAGATAAAATTCCGCCAATAATGAAAAAATGCCTGAAGCGGTAAATTCCCATTCCGTAGATAATGGTATTGGTTTGATAACCTACGGGGGTAAAAAAGCTAAAGTTTGCGGCAAACAGCACCGCCAGGATAAAAGGTTTTGGATCCATTTTTAAAGATAAAGCAATGGTTATAGCCACAGGAGTAATTATAATCGCGGTGGCGTTATTGGAAACAAAGCCGCTCATTAACATAGTAACCAGGAATAAAATCCCGATTACCACTATATTGGTTTGTTCGGTAAACAGGGCCAGCAGTTGCTCGCTTATCCATTGATCGGCCCCCGTATTACTCATCGCCACCCCCAGTGGAATCATTCCTGCCAGCAGAAATATGATTTGCCAATTCACCCGGGTATAGATTTTTCCCAGGTCTATGCATTTAAAGAAAATCATTAAAAAGCAACCAAAAAGTGCAGCTTTTAGAATAGGAAATACACCTGAAGCTGCCAGCCCAATTACCAGAAGTAAAATGCCCAGACTTATATAGCGCTTACGCCGGGTGCTCACTTCAATATCGTTATGCTCCTGTAAAATGGTTACGTTTTCAATTTGCTGAAGCTCTTCCATTACACTTTCAGTCGCTTCTACCAGCAACCTGTCGCCCACCCGAAGTTCAATCTGGTCTTTGCTTTTATCGTAAATACGTCTTTTGGGATTAATGAAATTACGTCGCTTTCTTATCGCAAGGGGAATGGCACCCCTTAGTTCAAAACTTCCCACACTCTTCAATTGTTTACCCACCAGCGGGGAATTGGGCAAAATTAATAACTCCAAAATTTCGACATTCTCATCTAATTCTTCATCTTTCTCGGCTCTGAATTGGGTGATTTTGCGGTCTTTAAGCACCGAAATTCCTTCAGATTCCTTGAGTTTTAAAAGGTTTTCCAGGTTGCAGCGCAAAAGAAATTCATCTCCGGGGCGAATACTGGTATATTTCCCCGGTTTATCATTTATAATTCCCTCTCTTTTTAAGCGCAAGACTTCAATATTTGGATTTCTATAAAAGAAAGTATCCATTATATTTTTCCCTACAAGTTCAGAATCCTGCTGAATGATAATTTTGGTAATAAATTCATCAAGATCATAGACATCGGTATAATGGGAGGGTTTTTTGCTGGGAAGAAAGCGAATCAATAAACTCACAGTTACAATAGTGATCGCCATAAAGATCAATCCGTACCAGCTGAATTCAAAAAAGGAAAAGCGTTCAACCCCACGATTCACGGCAACCGCGTTTACGATCAGGTTAGTCGATGTACCCATTAAAGTACAGCTTCCGCCAATAATACCGGCAAAAGAGATGGGCAATAATAATTTTGAGGCGGGAATTTCATAGCGACTCGATAATTCGTTGATTACCTTGATGAAAACGATCACCACGGCCGTGGTATTGATAAAAGCCGAGATGCTTCCGGCAATAAACATAAATACCGGAACCATAAGATAGATAGGTAAACCCCGAAGGTTTTTTAATCCGTTGGCCAGCCAGTCTATCACCCCGTTAGTCTCCAGGCCTATGGCCATAATCATAAGTGCAAGTACCGTAATTGTCGCAGGGCTTGAAAAGCCCGAAATAGCCTCTTCAGGAGAAATAAGATTGGTAACCAGTAAACTCACCATTATAAAAAACGCAATCTTGTCTACCGGAAAAACCTCCAGTGCAAAAAAGATAATTACCGTTATTAAGATAACGAAGAGGATTATTATATCGAGGCTCATACTTAAATATAAAATTAAATGTAGAGTCTTTAAGGGGTCCCGATAAAATTCTTGTGAAATTTTTATGATTTCGGAAATCTCTGCGGCGCGTGAGCTTTCGCTGTTTACTTTATTTATACTAACTTGAAGAAAATTATTTCGAAGATGAGCAGAGGATTTGTAAAGGAAGACGACCAGGAAGAAGCACCAATGATTCCGCCCCGGGCTGCACTCCCTGCAGGAGTAACAAATTATGTGACACCTGGTGGTTTGAAATTACTTCAACAGGAAGAAGAAAACTTAATTAAACAGAGGGCCGAAGCCAAAGGTATTAATGACACCGAAACCAGAAGGGCCAAGGCGGTGATAGATGGAAAACTGAAATTGCTCAGGGAGCGTATTCAAACAGCCAGAGTTTTGGATCCAGCCTCGCAGGATGCCGGGGAAATTCGTTTTGGCGCAAAGGTTAGCCTGAAACAGGCCGGTAAGACTCAGGAATTCCAAATTGTAGGGGTTGATGAAGCCGATATAAAAAAACAAAAAATCGCTTTTGTGGCACCCATTGCTAAAGCTATTACCGGCGCTAAAGTAGGAGATAAAATTGATTTTAAGCTCGGGAATGAAACCCGAAAACTCGAAATCCTCAAAATCACTTATTAATGCCGGTTTATATCATAATGGGGGTCTCGGGAGTTGGTAAAACCACCATAGGGAAATTACTAGCTCGCAAACTCAATTTAGCCTTTTTTGATGCCGATGATTTTCATCCCCAGGAAAATGTCGAAAAGATGAAAAACGGCATCCCGCTACAGGATTCAGATCGCGAGTCCTGGTTACAGGATTTGGCCAATCATATCAAAAAATGGAATAGGGAAGGGGGCGCTGTTTTGGCTTGCTCTGCCTTAAAAGAAAAATACCGCCAACTTCTAATGGGGTCTCCAAAAGAATTGGTGCAATGGATCTTTCTCCGGGCCGATTTTGATATAATTTACGACCGGCTGCAATCCCGAAAATCACACTTTTTTAAACCCGAATTGCTTCAATCTCAATTCGACACCCTGGAACCTCCTAATTATGGAATTCACATCGAGGTCAATAATTCAGAAGAAAAAATCATTGCAGAAATTATGACAAAATTAAATGCTGAAAAAGCCGAATTAGGGCTGATTGGCCTGGGAGTAATGGGCAAAAGTTTGGCTTTGAACTTATTGTCTCACGGAATTAAAATATCGGTCTATAACCGGGAAGTTCCAGGTAGAGAAGTAGCGATAGCTGAAAATTTTAGCCGGGAAAATGCCGGGAAATATTCATTTCCGGGTTTTAATGATCTAAAAAAATTTATCGATTCCCTGCAAAGCCCTCGTAAAATTCTCCTGATGGTCAATGCCGGGCCTGCGGTAGATGCTGTGATTAAGGAACTATTGCCACTTCTCGAAGAAGGCGATCTAATAGCCGATGGAGGAAATTCCCATTATAAGGATACTCAAAGGCGCGAGAACGACCTGGCTATCCGCGGCATTCAATTTATGGGTTGTGGAATTTCGGGAGGAGAAGAAGGTGCTCTAAAAGGCCCATCAATTATGCCAGGAGGTTCTTCTGAAGCCTATGAAAAACTGGGGCCGATATTGCAGAAAATCGCAGCCAAAGACAAGTCGGGAAGGCCTTGTTGCTCCCATTTAGGGCCCGATGGTGCCGGCCATTTCGTGAAAATGTTGCATAATGGAATCGAATATGCCGAAATGCAGCTCATTTCCGAAGTTTATCATTTTCTTCGTTTTTACATACAGAAAAGTCTGGAGGAAATCGCTCATATTTTTGAAGCCTGGAATGAGGAACTAAAAAGTTACTTGCTGGGGATTTCAGTCGATATTCTTCGGAAAAAGGAAAATAACGAGTTCCTTATCGATAAGGTGCTGGATGCCGCCAAACAAAAAGGAACCGGGGGCTGGTCTACCAATGCAGCCCTGGAGCTTGGTGTACCTCTGGATACCATCACCGCTGCAGTGATGGCCAGGAATATTTCAGGCATAAAAGAGGTGCGGGTAAAAGCTTCGGAATTATATAATACTGGCAAAAATGACAAAATCAATTTTGCCGAATTTGAAACCTCACTTTTTCAGGCCTTTCAAGCCGCCGGAGTTATTAATCACGCAATCGGATTTGAGTTGCTTAGAGCTGCATCTACCGAATATAACTGGGATTTAAACCTATCTGAAATTTCCCGGGTATGGACTAACGGCTGCATTATTCGCTCGGGATTGATGGAAAATTTGGTAGATATTTGGAAGAAAAACGAAGATCAACATTTGATGCTTCACCAAAAAATAGTCTCAGAATTAAAGGATTTGGAAGCTTCAATGCTGCAGGTGACATCGATGGCCTTGCAGGCTGGTTGTGCGATGCCGGTGCTTTCGGCCGCGGTGAATTATTATCTCAATTTTATTTCAGCACAAAATGCAGCTAATATGATACAGGCACAAAGAGATTATTTTGGAGCTCATACCTACGAGCGCACCGATGCTCCCAGGGGCGAATTTTTTCATACTAACTGGCAAAGCGAGAATTAATGGATTTTCAATTACTCCTGGCGGTTTTTCTTGGAATCGCCCTTTTATTATTCCTTATTTTAAAACTTAAAATCCAGGCCTTTTTATCGCTGCTTATTGTTTGTATTGCAGTAGGTGTAATGGCGGGAATGCCGGCCACCGAAATCCTCGATACGATGCGGGAGGGGATGGGGAGCACCCTTGGATTTGTAGCCACTGTGGTGGGTCTTGGAGCTTTATTCGGAGGGGTTTTGGAACAATCGGGTGGGGCGCAGCGGCTGGCTTCGTTTATGCTGAAGAAAACCGGCGACAAAAAAGCTCCCTGGGCGATGATGATCACAGGTTTTGCCGTGGCAATTCCGGTGTTTTTTGATGTGGCATTTATCATCCTGGTACCTATCACCTATGCCTTGAGCAAGCGAACCGGAAAATCCCTTTTGCTCTATGCACTTCCTTTGCTGGCAGGTCTGGCCATTACCCATGCATTTATTCCTCCAACGCCGGGCCCCATCGCTGTAGCCGATATTTTGGGAGCCGAGCTGGGCTGGGTAATCGTCTTCGGATTTTTAACCGGAATTCCAGCAGCCATTGTAAGCGGGCCGGTTTTCGCCAGGTTTATAGCAAAAAGAATTAAGGTAGCGCCCAAAAGTTTTACAGAGGAGGCCGATTTTGATGAAAAACAGGTCCCTTCGCCCGGGCTAATAATTTCGATAATTCTTATCCCGATTCTGCTGATTGTTGTAAATACGCTGGTACAAAGCCCCTTGTTTAGCAGGGTCTATATCCCGCCTGTTATTTTATATATTATCGAATTAGTGGGTCATCCCTTTTCAGCCCTGATTATCGCCAATCTTATTGCCTGGTATTTTCTTGGCATAAAACGCGGGCTGCAAAAAGAATTTTTGCTTAAAGTAGCCGGGAAATCCTTTCAGGCGGCCGGGATTATTATTTTACTCACCGGCGCCGGAGGGGCATTTAAACAAATTTTGATCAATACCGGTGCCGGCGAGATGATCGCCGACGTGCTAAGTACTTCTTGGTTTAATCCTCTGGTATTTGGGTTTATCGTAGCTGCCCTGATCCGCATTTTACAGGGATCTTCTACTGTGGCGATGATTACGGCCTCGGGAATTACGGCTCCCGTGCTTACCGGAAGTTTTTATTCTCCCGCCCAAACAGCCCTTATTGTTATTGCCATCGCTTCAGGTGCAAGTATTATGTCTCACGTTAATGACAGCGGATTTTGGCTGGTAGGTCAATATCTGGGTTTAACCGAAAAAGAGACCTTTAAATCCTGGACGGTAATGACCACGCTTATCGCTATTATGGGCTTGCTGGTAAGTTCGCTATTTTGGATCTTTATCTAATTAATTAGCTTCGATCGTAAATTCAAGCGTATTTACAATATCTCCATATTCGTCTACCTCGATCTCAAATTCTATAGCTTCAGAAGCAGTATAGCCTAAATTCTGCATTTGCTCAGGGTCGATTTCCGCGGAATATTTTCCTGGTTTCAATCCCAGATAGGTAAAGTAACCATCACCTTCTGTAAGTATACTTGCGGCAAGTTCTCCGTTTTCATCCAGAATATTCACCCTGATGCGCCCCTGGCCACGTGGTCCCTGGCCCTGGTCTAAATATACCATTCCGCCAACTTCACCCATAACCACTACGGGTACGTGAATTTCCTGAAAATGATTAGGCAGCGTATGTACCCTGATTCGGGAATCGGGGATTTTCCAGGCGATATTATCGAGACTTATAGGGTCTATTTCCAGCATCAGGTCTATATAGGGCTGGAGTTCGGTAATTCTAATGATGGTTTGATCTTCATTATATTCTACACGGCCGCTGCGGTTTTTAAGTTTCATTCCTGGCACCCCGGGTTCCATAGGGTCTTTAATTCCATTTTGATTTAGATCCAAAAACGGGATTAAAGTAAGTGCAGCGCGAGACATAGCCGAACGGTTGCTCGTGCGCACATAACCTGTGTTATCATCTAACATTAAGCTACCTCTTGCCGATTGGACAAAGGAGGAATTTCGGTTTCCAATTCGGGAAGTAAGCCCCGTTTGTGCAAAATTGAAAGCATATCTTAATCCAACTTCGAATACGTGAGCATTCCGTAGAAAATTGTTTTCATAAGCCACATTCAAAAAGCCCTGTTTAAAGATAGGACGTTCGATTTCCAGAATTAGGTTATTAAAACGGTTTCGGCTAAAATCATACTGAATTTGGGGGGAAAACAGGAATTTATTCGGAAGGCGATAGGTTTGTGATAAAGCCGAGTAGATCGTTGGTCGCCTAACCCTATCGTTATAAATTCCGTAAGTGGTTAAATTCGTACTTACCCCCATAACCGCACCAGATAGCAACAGCTGGGCGGTGGTAAATTCGGTAGTGGGCATTATGATTTGATTGATGCTGAATCTTCCAAACATTGAAAAATTCTGGGTGCGAATAGGTGCCGATAAACTTAATTTTCGTTCTTCCAGATAGTTGAAGTTGATCGCAGTTTGATTCTCATCATAATTGATATAGTTCAAATCCACCTGGATATTCCGGGGGGAACGATAACTAAGCAAAGCCTCTCCCCGAACGCCGTACATATATTCTCCTGTAAATAAAAGTCCCTGCGCAATACGCAGCGAAGAGTTTACAAAAGGCATCACCTCGTCGCTGCTCACTCCTGAGAGATATTCAACCCCACCACCAATAGTAAGCGCATTGCTAAGCCCGTAATTTAGATTGAACCGGCTAAAGCGATTCATGTCTTCATTTTCAACAATTCCGGCACTTAGGGTATATTCTACCTCATTTTTCGGCACGAAATTATATGGGATATTGATCACCCGATCCTGCACGATTTCTTCACCCCAGGGGCCGTAGAATCTTAAACTCACCGCGGTATTTCCGTACATTAAGGGTACCTCAAAACTATAAAAGCCCGAGGCATCGGCCTGGGTGAAATCTACCAGTACGTTATTTACATACAATTCTACCGTCCAGTTAGGTTCTGTAAAATCGTTGAGCTGGTAGGTTCCAAAAGACCTGCGGTTTTGCATTGGGCTATTGCTGAATTGCACCCCGCTCACCGGCGCAAACAGGGAAGAGGTGGCATTGGTGAAAATTCGCCCTGCGGTTACCTGTTTGAATAATTTGCTGTCGTTATTGATTAGCCTCCACTGGTAAAACTGATTCCGGGAATTAAATGGCACCCGGCTGGAGTAATTCATCATTAGATTGGTTTCTCCACCAAGAAACATAGTTCCCAGGCCAAGCATAAACCTATTATCATTCTCAATCTCGGTTTGTTGCGTGGTCACCACACCCCAGTCCAGGCTTCCGGGTTTAAAGAAGGGGTATCGGCGGGGCATAGTAGTATCTGGGTTGATAACTCCCTGTACCCGGTCCAGGTTTTCCCGCATCTTTTGCCGCCGCATCTGTTTGAGTATAGGCAGGTTCTCATCGGTTTCCATAGCTACAGAAAGACTTCTGAAGGAAAAGTTTGCCGGCAAGCCAAAAATACTTCCGAAGTAATCTGTCTTTAGATAATTCCCGGTGGGAGTTTTGATAAAATCTGATTCAGATAACTGAAAACTTTCATTTTTGAAGCTAATTCGATTTGCATTCCAATCGATTTGGTAAGTAGAGTCTGGGTGAATGATAAATCCTTCAAGAATGCCATTTTGGTTTTCAGCCTTAATCTGAAGAATTTCAAAGATCTCATCCACCGGCAGAAATGCGTTTTGGCCTTTAATGGCGATTGGGATTTCATAAGTTCCCAGTCGCGGAATATTAACCTCTACCGAAAGCTCATCATATTCAGGAATTTCCTGGGCCGCGAGAACCTGGCCTAATAAGCCAAAAATTATGAACAGGCATAATGTCTTGCCGATTGATAATTTCAGTAAAAAAAACCGGGGGAATCTAAGTTGCATTTACTGCCTGCTTGCTATTGGTGAATAAAATTTAGTATCAAATTACCATTGTAATGTCCCGGAGGGCCGGCCGAGTCGCTATCTATATATAAGGTACCGCCTACCAGGACCTCCTGGGGTGATTGTGTAAGAATAAAAGTGGGCCCGGTACTTATATCCTGATGCATATTTACGCGAAGCCTCACATCGCTGTTTGCAGGTCCCACAAGCTGGGTTTCTATATGCGGTTGTATTTGAATGATGGTACCGGGGTTGGCATACACATCAAAAATCGCATAAGAATGGCTGGAACCCATATTCATAAGATAAATATCGTTATTGGCAGTGCGTTCTCCGTTATAACCTACTCTAACGGTGCCACCGGTTGGGCCTACGATAAATGTCCCGAAATTGAGAAACTGTGCCGTTCTAACTTCTACTTCAATAGGAATTGGCGGATTTTCCTGGGCTTTAGCCTGAAAAACCGAAAAAACCAATACTAAAATGAGATAGAAATTGTCTTTCATAGCTTATTTTTTAATGAGTACTTTTTTAGAATGGTTTTCTTTTCCTAAACGCAGGTTGATGATATAAACCCCATCGCTGTTAATGCCATCGAAAATAACCTGCTCCTGTCCTTTCCCGGGTTTCTGCTGCAGCAACTGCCCAGAGATCGTGCTGGCTCTTAAAATGCCTTCCTGGTGCATTTCCAGGTTTAAATTCACAATCACTTCTCCATTTCTAACTTCCACATCAAAAAGCTCGTTGAATGCAATAGCAGGGCTGTTGATCTCTTCTTCAGAAAACATAAGTTCAAACCGGGAATTGTGAGTACCCTCTTTAACCGAAAACTTATATTGAGATTTTTTTCTCAGGTTTTGAACTTTATTACTGAGATGATCGATCAAATAAATATTAAAGTTGCGATCCAGATTTTCAACCCTGCTTAGGTCTATTATCATTTCACCAGCTTTCCCTGCTTTAATTCCCAGCGGAATTTTGTTATAACTTCTTGCCTCCGGATATGGGATTGCATTTATCGCCAACTCTTTTTTAGTGTTGGTTAAATTATAAAAATTCGGAACCGCGGGATCGGTGTTCATCAACTTATGCGCATCCAGATCTTTTTCGAAACCGGCGCTGGCATAATTTGAAAAATAGATCACCATTTGGTCATTTTTTGACTCTGAAGCGAATCGGGCGTTTAGGCGAATAAGAGATTTGGCTTCAGCGATTCTGGACCTGAGAAAAGGCTGATCGAAATCGGCAACTCTTACGCGGTTATCCATTCCGAAACTTCCACTAATCACGCCACCGCTTTCCGAATCGCTTACCTTTATGAAAAAGCCCTGCATAGAAGGAATAATATTAGAAGAGCGGCCATCTGCCAGGCTGTCTTCCGTAGAAATATCATTGATAAAAGCTGTATAGGTGCCGGTATATTGATTCTCGCTTCCTGCAGTGAAAAAATAGATCGCATCATCTATATTGATTTTTGTCCATCCCTGGGCGGCATTCCAGTCGATAGGAGAAGGGTAGGGGTTCCCCACCAGGTGAAAACCTTTGGTGTATTCGCGGTGATGGTTTAAAAGCTCACGCGGCGCAATTGGGCCATTAGTAACATCTCCGTTTAATTCTATAGTTAGAGCATCGGTAGAAGCACCGAAATTTACGGCATAGCCTTCAGAGGTATTTAAAGCGTTTTCGGCATTGATATATTTTTCCCAACCCGAGGCATCCTGGTCCAGGCTATCTACCCGGCGGTTTTCGTCATATCGATAAAAATGCGGAAAATTGGTTACAGGATTGCTTAGGTCCATAAAAGCTTCAAAATCGCCAACTTTTGAATTTTGAAACGGACTGCTGAAAAATTTATAGCCAAAGCGATTATCGAGATAGCGTTGCATTTTTACCTGGCCGATTACCTGGCCAGATCCGCTACCATCGATAAGTGCAGTTTGAGTTTCGTCGGAAATTAAAGTAAAATCATCATTGGTGTAAAAATTACCATTTTGCAGCAATAATTTTCCGGTGAGTTCCAAAGTTCCTTCGGAAGAAAGTCCCGCAGGATTATTAAGGATAAGATCTTTAATTCGATTATTTACAAGGGCTCCCGCAGGAAGATTTTGAGCTGAAGTACCCTGGAAGGAAATAGCACCATTTATAGTATTTACTATACCTTCAGAAGCAAACGAGCCGGCAATCCTGAGTAAATTATCATTAATTTCAACTGTAGCATTATTTTCAATGGTTAGGTTTTTCACTAATCCATTGTTACCTAGATTGATAACTGGATAATTATTAGAAGCTAAATTTGTCGGAATTTTTACATCGGTTTGCAGGGTAGGCAGAATGCGGCAACTCCAATTAGCAGGATTATTCCAATTTGCATTTTCAGATCCGGTCCAGATATTTTCATCGGCTATTGGAATATATAAAATGGGGGATTCATTACGGCAGCTCCCTGAATTTACAATTCGCCTCACCCATATCTCCTGATTTAAAACTCCAGGATTGTAATCCCGTTGAGTATTGTTTCCAGGAGCAGGCGAAAATCCAGATTCAGGACCTTCTGTACTTAATTCCCATCGATAAGTAATATTATTTCCCTCAATTGATGTACCGGTTATGCTGCCTGGATCACTACCTTTACAAAATGCTTCAGCATAGGACGCCTTAACATATAAACGTTTAAAAGTTCCTACGCAAGGATCGGTAAAAATGCCATTGGTCGCAGGAATTATGGCAGAATTCTCTCCTAATATATAGGCTTCAGTAACAGATTGGCTTGTAGTAGCATGACAATTTTCATCAATGCTAAAACCATCATTATTAGTTGGGGTACCATAACTCGCAAACTCAACATAGGTAAATACTGTACCATTAGGAGCTGTAATACTCAGGTCCTGATTTTCTTCCACCATTTCCTGAATGCTTCCTGAATTTCCGTGGAATAAAGAGATATGATTATTTATTAATTCAGAATTGATGGTGATTTCCAACACATTAGAAATATTTTCCGAACAATTTTGAACTGAAACTTTACGTCGAAACCAACTGGTTTCTGAAATAGTTCCGGGATCATAGTTTACTTCATTATTACTGCCGGGAGCTTCGGTAAATCCGGTTGTAGCATTTGTTGTACTCTTCTCCCAGGTATAAGTATAGGCCTCTCCTAAATTTTCGCCTGTTAGCAGGCTTGCCTCGAGTTCCCCACAAAATTCCTGATTTCCGGTTATTATATTATTTTCTATATCATTAATAACCTCAATGAATACCGATTCATTTGGCGAATCATTTTGGCAACCATTTGCATCGGTTATACTTATAATCTCAATATTTGTATTTTGTTGTATCCATATAGGATAATTGAATTCCCTTTCATCAATAGTTAAATTGAAAGCACGACCATTAATACTCGCAAAAATTTCCCAGGGGGCAACACCCGTAAATGAACCAATTACATTTATCTGTCCTTCGCAAACTGTGGAAGGAGCCGACAAACTAAGTGTTGGTTCTTCAGTACAAAATTCATCAATAATTATAGTTGCAGGATTAGATTTTATAGAGGTGGTAAAATTTTGACCTGTATTTGTTCCTCGTAAAGTAGCAATTCTATATATATAATATGTACCGGGAGAATCGAACGGAGCTACATTTGAATTAGGAGTGAATGTGGAAGCTGTAGCACCACTAATAATAGTGGTAGGCCCTCCTTCTACCATACTATAAACCCATTGGTAACCCGTATTAATTCTATTTATACCGGTGGGAAGACTGCTAAATTCATCTCCCGAAATTTCTAAAGGAGTATCATTTGGTGCAGAAAGAGTTTGATTTATATTATTGGAAAGAACATTTTCGATTAAGAGAACGGGACTTCCCACATTAATACGATTCTGACCGCTATTTTCATAATAATCCATAACCAAACTGCTGGAACCAGTTAGGTTTACGAGAATATTTTGATTTCTATATGCGTGGTCGTTCCAGTCATCATAAATTAAACTTCCATCAACACTAAGGCGTGAACCATCATCAGATCCTATATTTAGGGCATACAATCCTACGAGGGAGCTGGTCATTCTATAGCGGACTGCGAAAGTCTCGGTAAATACTGAAGGAGTACAATTCCCTGGTCCAATTCGAAAATTAGTAGCATCTCCTCCGAAATTTTGATCAAAACTTAATGCTTCAGTATAAGCTCCTAAATAATTGGTGAAATTTTGATTAAATGATCGATTTCGATTTGTGCCATCATAAATGTGACCTATCCAGGAGTTATTACCAAATTCTGTTTCTGAATAATTAGTAGTTGGGTTATTGATCACCACAGTTGTACTGGCAGGATTGCTGGAACATCCATTAACTGTAGCTGTCACCGTATATGTTCCTGCCATTACAGCAGTAGCATTGGGTCGCATAGGATTTTGAGCTGTGGAGGTAAAACCATTGGGCCCGGTCCAGGAATAGGATGCTCCGGGTATATTAGAAGCATTGAGTTGAAGAGTTTGTCCTGTGCAAATAGGACTTATGGCATTTATAGTAGGGCTTTGTGGAGCAGAACTGATTGAAATAATTTCTGATAGACCACCCGTAGTTCTAACGTCAGGATTTATTGAAGAAACTAGAATCTGGTAGTCATTTCTTGGGGGTAACGTACTTGGTATATTAAAAGGTCTTGAGAATTCTCTAAATTCCAACCATCCTCCTGGAAATGGCTGCGTACTTTGAAAAGTTTCCTGGTATATTGGATTAAAACTTTGATTGTTCGCATTGTATAAACCAATTGCAATTATATAAGTACTATTTGAAGTATATCTGGAGAAGAAACCATTCGTTGCTCGAAAACTAACCTGTAAATTGTTACCAGTACAAACATTATTTTCAGAGAGACTAACATTACCAATACTTTGAGCAAACCCATTAAAACTAGAAAACATTAACCCCACCACCAAAAAGGCAATTCTTAGAATTTTATAAAACCGGGGGGAGTTTTGCTTCATAAATGGATTAAAGTTGAATTTCTTCTGTGGCCAGAGTTTTTCCTTTATCTTCTGAATATTCAATTTGTAATTTACCTGAAGTAAGGTCTACCAAATCGGCTTTTCTGAGTTCCAGGGAAAAAGAGCGACTTTCGTTGGGCGTATAAACCGAAATCCCTTTCACCATTCCCACTTCTATAGTTGCACCATTGGGGGAAATATGGGTTACTTTTAAATTTCCGTAAACCGACATGTTTCCTGTGCGGTTAATGGCCAGCGAAAGTTTTGGATTTTCCCCGCTCCTGTCCAGTTCTATATCGCTAAGTGTGATATTAGTCGTTGAAGTACCTTGTTTTATAATTACCGGGATACTTATCCCAAATACGGTTTTAATATTTATGGAAATACCTTCGGTCTCCTCAGCATTTTGTTCTCCTAAGGCGCCTTCATCTTCTACCGCTCTAAAATACATATGCGAGCGATATTCACCCTGCTCAAGATTTCCGGTTCGGGTTACCTGCACTCGAATGGTCTGTGCTTCGTTGGGCGCCAGGCTTACTCTTCTGGGGAAGTAACGCAAAAATCCTTCGGCAAAGCGTTGGCCTTCTTCGGGTTCCTCGATCTGCTCGAAATTTCCGGTTTCGGTCATTTTATAATTGATAAAGGAAATAGCGTAAACCGCAGTATCGTTTCCAGTATTGGCAAGATTTATTTCCTGAGAACGCTGAGATCCGTCAAAGACAATGCGCTTGGGCATAATCATTAAATCCCCCTGAGCCAGTGCAGGCAGGAGGTTTATACAGGAAAAAATAAAAAATAAGGACAGCTTAAGTAGTGGTTTCTTCATATCCGGGGCTGGATTTGGGTTTATTGTACTGGTTCCAAAGGTACTACCTGTTAAGGAAATACTAAAATTAATTGTAGGAAACCGTCACATTAAATCCCGAAGCATTGGTGTAATATCCCGAAAGTTGATTGGCTTCCAGGTTTAAAGTAGCACCTATTTTTATGATATCAATTTCGTCGCCGGGCAAAGGTTCTACCGTAAAACGATCTATGACCAATACCTGGTTAGGATTTTCCTGATGAAAAAGTTCAAAGCTCTCGGGCAGACTAATCGCGTAATTATTATTACCGTGAGTCACGACGGCTTCGGCCGGAGCCACATTCCCGGGAATAGAACTCGAAATCTCCACTCCATATGCTATCCGCGAACCATCGGGTGAAAGAATTACAGAGCCGGGATTATAGGCGGTGATGATATTCCCAAAATCCAGGTCTACGGTCTTTTCAATTTGAATGGGATCTATCACCGTAGCCCTGCTTTCTACTGTAGCCGAAGCTGAAGCCTGGGCAAAAGCCGCAAGCGATGCTGAAAGAAAAATAAAAAAGAAGAGTATCTTTTTCATAAGGTTTGGTGTATATCAAAAAACGCCGCCACAGGGGCGGCGTTTGGTAAATCTATTTTTTAGGAATATTATTCGTAAGATACGGTTACCGTAACTTCACCTGAGTAAGTTCCCTCAGCTTGATTTGCATTTACAGTTAATGCACCTCCTACATTTAAAACTTCAGCAGCACCGGTTCCTGCAACATTTTCAAAACCTAAACTACTTGTGAATGAAATTTGCATATCATCACCAGCTCCTTCCAAGACTATATCATCAATCGTAATACTATAACTATAATCTTCCGCTGCAGTAACATTGAATGAGGCAGCTTGATATGTAGTACTAGGCGCTAACAAATTATCATTAGAAGCGGTTCTATCACCATCGTTATCGATTGTCACAGTTCCACCATCTACTGTACCGATAATTCGGCCAAAATCCATATTAGCAGCATTAGAAATTAAAATAGGACTTACAATTTCTGCATTTACAGTAGCAGTTCCATCAGCTGAACTCTGTGCAAAACTAACTCCGCTAATAAGGGCAAGTAGGATAAAGGTAATTTTTTTCATGGTCGATTATTTTTTATTTGTAATTGGGGTCATTGTTAAATCGCATCAAAAGTATGTGCGATAGACCTTACAAACAAAATCTAATCGTTGAGATCGATTAAATACTCGTTGAAATGCATTTTGCGTAGAAGAAAGGCAAAAACTATAACGATGTAGTAATTTTTTTTAATAATTCTTTAATCTGTTGAGAATAGCTTAATTATAATTCACACTTAACTGAAGGGGAGTGGTAGTATGATAAATACCGGGAATTTGATTGGGCTTTACCTGTAGACTGGCACCAACGCGAATAACACCGGGGCCTTCGCCAAAGAATCCGCCTTCCATGTCGCTGGTAAAATCTTTAATGATCATAGACTCTGCGCCATTGCTTAATTCAAATTCGCCCTGCGGAAGGCTTACCGAATATGAGAATCCCTGTTGACCGGTAATCTCGAAGCTGGCTGCCGTTACATTGCCGTCTTCCAGGATTAGATCTCCGGTGCTGTTTCGCGTATTATCGGGGCGCAAAATTACCTCACCGCCATTACGGGCATCGATATTGGCAAAATTAAGATTAGAGGTAGTGGTTATCCCCACGGGTTCTATAATCGTAGCCGAAGCGGTAAAAGTTGCTGTTGCTGAAGCCTGGCCATAAAGGTCAGCGGTAGCCACAAAGGCCAGTAAAAATAAGGTTAGTAATAGTTTTTTCATTCGAATTTTTCTTTTGCAATTTTTTCATAGTTTAAAATTACAAATCTTATTTACTTTTTCGACGAAAAACATAAATTATTCGATGAAATGCACATTAGTGTTTTAATCGGTTTTTAATAATGTATGTAAATATTTGTTTTTTAAATGTTTAACCAAAGTCTTCCAAAGTTGTTGAAATTCTACAACTTTAAATGTTAACTAAAAATTAAGAATACTTTTAATTTCCCTGGGAGTGCTATGTCCATTGGATTTTAACTAAATTCATTGCTTAAATAATAAATCAAGATGAAACAAAGCTATTCTACCAATCTTAACCTGTTTAGAACCGATATTGGACTGCTGATTTTCCGCGTAGGAATTTCAGGTTTAATGCTTACGCACGGCTATCCCAAACTGCTAAAATTCTTTGGTAGTGAAGAAATTCAATTTGCCGATCCTATTGGTTTGGGGGAGGTAACCACTTTTGGTCTCGCGGTTTTTGCAGAATTCATCTGTGCTGTTCTTGTAATCCTTGGCCTGGGAACACGCCTGGCTGTTTTGCCAATTATCGCCACTATGGCCGTTGCTGGTTTAATCGTGCATATGCCCGATGGTTTCCAACGCCAGGAACTGCCCTTACTGTTTATGCTGGGATATATTCTATTGTTTTTTACAGGAGCCGGGAAATATTCCCTCGATTACTTCTTTATGCTGAAAAACAAGAAATAAAAAAGCCGGTCCCTTAGAGGGCCGGCCTTTTAAATTTAGTGGTGGTTAATATTATCCTTCAGAATCCATCATCGCAAAGAATTTATCCAGGTTTGGAATAATCACGATTCGGGTTCTTCTGTTTTTCGCCATATTTTCTTTGGAAGAGTTATCTACCAGCGGTTGGTAGCTACTTCTACCCGCTGCAATAAGTTTCGCGGGGTCTACATTATATTTGTCCTGAAGCAGTCTCACGATAGAAGTTGCTCTGCGCACACTAAGGTCCCAGTTATCTTGCAGGTAAGAACCTTCAACCATAGTACGGTCGTCGGTATGTCCTTCAACCATCACTTCCATAGCAGGTTCAGAATTGATCACCTCGGCAAGTTTTTTAAGTAGGGGTTGGGCATCTCTACTTACTCTATAACTTCCGGTTCCGAATAAAAGCTTGTCAGATACATTGATCATCACTACGGTTTTATCTACGGTAATATCGATATCTTCAGAATCTGCTCCTTCAGAAATAGAATTTTTCAAATTATAAGAAACAGCAAGGTTAATACTGTCTTCTAATGTCTCTGCCTGGGCTACTTCGTTAGGATCCATTTTGGCAAGGGTTGCTCTCATCTTCGCTTTGGAATTATTAGACATAGCTGTTACATCATTCAATTCCAACTTCTCATCATTCTCTTCTCTAAGAGAATTGATCTTGGCATTGTAATCGGCCACGCGCTCTTCAATTGCAGCATATTTTGCCTCAATTTCCTCTTTTTCTACCTGAGTTTTTTGCAGTGTGCTGCGCGTGTCATTGAGTTCATCCTCCAGGCTTACATACTTCTTTTTAGAAACACAGGAGGTTAACATAGCTGCTGCTAATACTGTTACGGTCAAAGTTCTTTTCATATCTGTAGTTTTTACTTTTATGACTCTGTTTTTAGATTTGGGTGGAGAGTCGCTTTTACTCAAGCCATATTAATGCCATGTGTAGATTAAAACAATCTTAAAAATGTGTCTCCAGACTGTTAAATGCTGAAAGGGCGTGGCTTGATAGAATTTTCATCTATAAATTCCGGAAGCAGTTACAGGTTTTCAAAGCGTGAAACTGTGGAACAGGCCCCCAAAAATGTGCAAATTCACCCCAAATATTTTTAGAAGGTCGTCAATTCTAAAATGGAACCTTGCAAAGAATAGGGGATATCCCAACCCCAAATTCCTGTTCTGTATTATTAACTTGAAAATCAACCTTTTAAAACCGATATTATGAAAAGAAAATGGAGTTTGATTTGGATTTTTGGGCTGTTTTTTGCCCTGGCTTTTGTTATTTCCTGTAACAATGATGATGATGTAAGCGATGATATCGACGATGTTACCGACGATATTAGCGATGATGTAGATGATATTACCGATGATGACAATGGTAACGGTACTGGCAATTCAGCGGTGCTAATTATTATAGATGATGACAGTATTGACAATGGAGATGAGCCTAATGATTTTTCAGAAGAAGACGTAAACGATGATATTTCTGAAATAGGGCAAAGACAAGAATTGCGATATTTTGCTGATAATACCGATGAAGAAATCACCCTTTACACCGGACAGGTAGGCGATGAAGGCTGGTTTGCCTTAACCTCTACTCCCACAGGATGGGATGCTGTAGGGCCATCTGAAAACGGTGCCCGCAATTATCTGGAAGCAGGGCCAGGACTGGGAGGAGATGAAGATGATGACCTGCTTGATGAAATTCCCGATGTTATTCCCTTAAGAGCTACAAGTTTGGCAATGCTTACAGGACAGGTGGTTATAGCCGTGGTTTATGATAGCGATGTAAGTATAAATTATGATCCGATTATCGCAAATTTACAGGGTGAAAATTTAGGGGTTGTTGCCTTTGAAGTTTTAGAAGTTACTGCCCGTACCGATGACTCAGATTCTGATCTCCCGGAGGTTAGGATTAAAATTCTCGACGCAGCCACCGTAATCGAACATACTATTTACCTGTTTTCAAACCCGGAGATTCCCGAGTCGTCTTCAGAACCTGAAGATGTAACTCCCCCGGAAGAAATTCCAGAAATTAGCCTGGAAGCTACTGAATAATGAGCTTTAACAGAATTTTATTGCTTTCTTACTTAGGCTTCAAAGAAGTATATCTTAAATTTGAGGGTAATTCTCCTGAATTTGGAAAAACAGCCTAAAAAAAAGCAAAAATTTATATTCTTAAGAATCCTCGCAAAAATCTTTGCGGGGTTTCTTATTTTTATAATCCTGCTCCTTTTGTTTATTCGAAGTCCCTGGGGGCAGAACCTAATTGTAGATAAATTCACCTCCAATATCTCCAAAAAAACTCAAACCCGGGTAGAGGTAGGGCGGCTATTTATCACTTTTTCCGGAAATATTTCACTTGAAGATGTTTTCCTGGAAGATAAAAAAGGAGATACCCTTTTATACTCCAAATATCTTGAAGTCGATTTACCGCTGTGGCCTATCATAAGAGGAGAACCTATACATTTAAGACAGCTGGAGTGGGAAGATGCCGTTGCAAATATTACTAGAAAAGATAGTATAGAAGGTTTTAATTTTCAATTTCTTCTGGACGCCATAGTTACTCAGGATACTACGCAAACTCAGGCTTCAACCGACACCACCTCGACACAGGATTTTAGATTGGGTAAATTTTCACTTCGAAATATTAAACTTCGCTATAAGGATGGGTTAAGTGGAATAGATGCCGATTTAAATGTTGGAAATATTGAAACCGATATGACTCAAACTGAGTTAGGTGAAATGAAGTTGAGTTTTGACCAAACCATCATTGAAAACAGTATTGTAGTTTTACAACAATTTGAAGCCCCAACTAATGAGGAGAGTGAGAGTCCGCTTCCGGTTTTAAGATCGAACAAACTGGAAATTTCTAATCTCCTATTAGATTATAATTCCCAACCCGATTCGCTTTCCTTTAAAGGCAATTTTCAAAATGCAAACCTGCAGGATCTACTCGTAGATCTTCCTGAGAAATTTTACGAAATTCAGGACCTGGAGATGAGCAATTCAGACCTGGCGGTAAATATGCTGGTGAATAAAGAGCAGGCACCAAAACCTGTTTCAGACAGTATTCCCTGGCCAGATTTAGGACTTAAAATCAACAAAATCAACCTGCAAAATAACAGCTTTCTGCTTACCGAAAATAGCGCGCAGGCCGAAAGCGGGAAATTTAACCCCGCAGCTATTGAATTGAAGAATTTGAATCTTTTAGCTGATAATCTAGAGGTATCCCAATTCTCGGCCCTTGCCAGTATTGATTCTTTAAGTTTCCAGGAAACTTCAGGTTTAAATCTCCAAAATTTAAGTGGGAAGCTATTGCTGAATGACGATAAAACTGAAATTGACAACTTAAATTTAAACTTAAACAATAACAGCTTAAACGGCTATATTTTAGCCGACTACAACACTTTACAGGATTTCATAAATCATAATAAAGCCAGCCTGGAATTAGACCTGTCCCCAATAGTAATAGATATCAGGGATTTGTTTTTCTTTCAGCCAGAGTTAAGGCAGGATCCTTATATGGCAGCTCTTTCAAAAAGTTTGCTGAGGGGAAATTTAAAAGCCAGGGGGAGTATGGAAGAGCTTCAGTTGCATACGGCGAATTTTAGCTGGGCCAATTCCAGGCTAAGTACTTCCGGAAATTTAAGCAATCTATCAGATCTTGAAAATTTAGGCTTTTCTCTTCCGCAAATCAACTTCAGCAGCAGCCGAAATGACCTTTTAAATTTTGTATCGGAAGAAGATTTAGGAATAAAACTTCCGCAAAAAATAGAATTTCAGGGAAATTTATTCGGAAACCTGGACAATCTTCAAAGTAAAGGAGACTTGCAAAGCAGCCTGGGCCAGATCGTCTACGATGGCGAGTTGCAGTCAGCTAAGGGTATAGGCTTTAGCGCCAATATGGAAAGCAAAGACTTCAATCTGGGAGAATTATTACAAAACGAAAGCCTCGGAAGATTAAATCTGGAAATTTCTGCAAGCGGGAATGGTACAGACATTAATTCCCTCGATGCCGAAGTAGAAGCTATGCTTCACAGTTTTACATATAATGATTATGAAATCAAAGACTTGCCTCTAAATTTGGAGATTGAAAATGGAAAAGGCCCGTTTTCAACTTCCTTTAAAGACGAAAACCTGGATTTGGCACTGAATGGTTTAATTACTTTAGATTCGGTAGCGCCGGCGGCTGAAATAAACCTGGATTTAAAAGGAGCCAATCTACAGGCCCTTGGCTTAACCCGAAGAAATATTAGAACCGCTTTTCAACTGAATGGGAAATTTAAAGGAAACGCCAGTTCCTATGATTTGGAGGCTGGTTTCACCGATGTTATCGCGGTTTATGATGAGTCGCCCTATTTCTCAGGCGATATAGATATCATGACCCACGTTACCCCCGATACTACATACCTTGAAATCGAAAACCCCATTCTTAATCTCAAACTGGAGTCGAATGCAGACCCTGTAGGCTTTGCTGATGCTTTGGTAGAACATTACCGCAGCTATTTAACTGAAGTTGAAAGAGACACCACCGTACCCCCGGTGAATATGAAATTAAGGGCTCAAATACGAAATTCGCCATTTATCAATGAAGTTTTCATCACTCAACTGGAAGAGTTAGATACCGTTTCTATCGCTGTAGATTTTAGCCAGGAAAATCGTGAATTGATGGCCGATATAGACCTGCCGCGAATTAAATACGCCAATAATGTGATAGATAGCCTGGTGTTTAACCTGGATTCGAATGCTGAAAAATTTGAATTTGATCTGGGTTTCAACTCGATTGAAGGTGGACCTATAGCTATCCAGAATACCTCTGTTGAGGGTAGAGTAGAGGATGAAAGCCTTTTCCTGGATTTTATCGCGCACCGGCAGGACTCGGTATTAGTGCACGTAATGACTCATACCCGCAGGGAAAATGAGGAAGTAATTATAAGTCTGGATCCTTCTGAATTGATTTTAAATGGTGGCCGCTGGGATGTAGATCCTGAAAACATTATAACTTTTCAGGAAACCAATATCGCATTTGAAGCTTTTAAACTCACCAGAAATCAACAATTGGTAGAACTCGATAATATTTCGGGAGAAACAGAAAAGGAGCATATAGCCTTAAAATTTGAAAATTTCAGGCTGGCAAATATCTTCAGCTATTTTAATCCTGAAGTAGAACTGGCCACCGGTCGAATGAACGGCAAGCTGGTAGTTGAAGAGCCCATTACCAATGCAGCCCTCCTGGCAGCTTTGGAAGTAAGGGATTTTCACGTTTTGGAAGCGCCTCTCGGAGTTTTAAGAATGAATGCCGAAGCCCTGGGCAATGCGAATTACGACTTTGGCCTTAGTTTAAAAGAAGGCGATGCCGACCTGGACTTAACAGGGGTTTACCGGGCCGATGAAGTGGCTAATGAACTGGATTTAGATCTTCAGCTAAATCAGCTTAAATTATCGGTAATAGAGCATTTTTCAATGGGGGAAATCTCCAATGCCTCGGGAAGTCTGAATGGGAATATGAAAATTACCGGGACTACAGCACAACCCGAATATTCAGGAGAATTCAACTTTAATAATGCCGATTTTAAAATTGAACAATTAAATGCCGCATTTAAGCTTAACCAGGAAAGCATTTCACTGGATAATGCCGGTATTTATCTGAAAAATTTTACCATTCGCGATGTAGAGAATAACAGCTTTGTGCTCAACGGTGAAATTTTAACCGAATCTTACCTAAACCCCAAATTTGACTTAAGCCTGGAGGCTAACAATTTCACCGCTCTAGACGCTGAAGAAGGCGATAATGAATTTGTATACGGGAAGGCGAATTTTGATATGAACGCCAAAATTACCGGCGACCTCAATTTACCCAGAATAGACGGCAGGATAAAGGTGAATAAAGGCACCAACCTTACGTATATCATGCCAGGCAGTGAATTGGAAATGATGGAGCGCGATGGAATAGTACGCTTTGTAAACCGCGAAAATCCCGATGATATATTAACCGGGAATACTCAGGAGGAAACCGCTGTGCTAAGAGGAATGATTTTAAACTCCCGCATAGAAATAGAAGAAGGAGCAATTTTCACTCTTTTAATCGATGAGCAAACCGGCGATAATTTTCGGGTAAATGGAAGTGCAGATCTTATTTTCAATATTGCCGCCAATGGGCGAACCAATCTTTCTGGGCGTTATGTTATAAAAGATGGTCATTATGAAATGAATCTTTATGAACTCGTAAACCGTCGCTTCGATCTGGTTGAAGGCAGCAACATTAGCTGGTCTGGAGATCCTATGGATGCCAACCTGGACATCACGGCGGTGTATAGAGTAGAAACTTCGGCAAGTTCTCTCATGGCTTCTCAGCTGGCAGGAAGCAGCCGGGATATGAGCGCCCGTTTTATGCAGGAATTACCGTTTTTAGTATACTTAAATGTTGATGGTGAATTGATGCAACCGGTGCTAAGTTTCGGTTTAGATATGCCTGAAGCTGAACAGGGTGCTATTGGTGGCCAGGTTTACGGCAGAGTGCAGCAACTGAATCAGCAGGAAGAAGAACTCAATAAACAGGTATTTTCACTTTTGGTTTTAAACCGATTCTTTCCTGAAGGAGGTACTGACGGGAGCAGAGGAGGGGCAGCAGCCATTGCCCGGGATAATTTAAACCAGGCCCTTTCAGACCAGTTAAACCGTTTTTCAGACCAGATTATGGGCGACTCGGGTATTGAGTTGAATTTTGGAGTAGACAGCTTTACCGATTACCAGGGAGAAAGCCCACAGGAACGAACCACACTTGATGTTACTGCTCAAAAACGACTTATGGACGATCGTTTAATTGTAAGTGTAGGTAGCGAATTTGATGTTCAGGGATCGAATCCAACAGGAGAAAGACCACCGATGTTCGGCAATGTAAGTTTGGAATACTTGCTAACCGAAAATGGCAGATTCAGGCTTAAAGGTTTCCGAAGAAATCTTTTTGAAAATGTGATCGATGGCCAGATTATCGTAAACGGAATCGCCCTGATCTTTACCCGCGAATTCAATAAATTCAAAGAACTTTTTGAAAAGGCAGTAATTGAGGAAACCGAACAAAACGTAGGAGAAGAAGTAAAAGAAGAAACCGAAGAATGAAAAGAAAATTCACCATAAGCCGATTCCTGTTTTTGTTCATTTTAGGACTTATATTTTATTCCTGTAATGTCAAAAGATATATTCCTGATGACGAGTTGCTCTATACGGGAGCCGATTTAGAATTAAACTCGCCCGATAGCATTCCTGCTCAAAAACGAATTAAGGAAGATGTAGAAGCCGTACTTCGGCCAAAACCCAATTCCAAATTTTTAGGAAGCCGCATTGGGCTTTGGAGTTATTATAAGAATCAGCAGGAAAAACCCGGTTTTATAAACAAATTCATCTATGATAAATTTGGGGAAAAACCGGTGTATGCCTCAGATGTAGATTTACAACAAACCCGGGATCTCATCAATAACAGGTTAGAGAACCGGGGTTATTTTTATAGCCAGATTCAGGCTGAGATTCAGGAAGACTCTGCAGCAAAAACCGCCAGGTCAAGGTATGAAGTATACCTAAGCCCGCCTTATCGCCTAGAAAATTTTCAGGTAGATGGAGACTCCTTAAAAATTCAGGACCTGATAAGAACAAGTTTTGATGAAAGCTATATTGAGAAAGATATGCGTTTCGATCTGGTAGTTTTAAAAGCTGAAAGGGAGCGCATTGACAGATATTTAAAGAAAAGGGGATATTATAATTTCAATCATTCGTTTTTAATTTTTGAAACAGATACCAATCAATACAACAATAAAAAATTTGACCTTTTTCTTCAGCTAAAAGATGAAGTGCCCGAAGAAGCTTTAATTCCCTATGAGATTGAGGAAGTAAATATTTATGCCAATTATGGTCTCGAGGATGAAGATACTCCTAAAGATAGCATTCGCTATGAAAACAAAAATTTCATCCAAAATCCTGAGTATTTCAAACCTAAATACCTGGAACCTTATGTATTGATCGATGAAGGAGATCATTATAATCCTGAAGTTTCCAGAAATACCAGCCGTAGGTTGGGAACTATAGGGGCCTACAGATTTGTAAATATTAGGTACGATGAGCTGGAAACCAACGACAGCATAGGAAAACTGGCAGCCAACATCTATTTATCACCCTTAAAGAAAAGATCAATTAGAGCAGAATTACAGGGGGTCACAAAATCCAATAATTTTGCAGGGCCGGCTCTGGCACTTACTTTTACCAATCGAAACTTATTTAAAGGGGGAGAAACACTTAATATTTCAGCCAAGCTCGGCTATGAAAGGCAAATTGCAGGCGGGCCACAGAGCGGCTTAAGCAGTACCCAATTAGGTTTTGAATCTGATCTTATCTTTCCCCGAATGCTCTTTCCTGTTTCTATAGATGATGATGTTTGGTTTGAATATGCAATTCCTAAAACAAGAATTGGTCTTGGTGCAGAGTATTTAAACCGCACCCAGCTTTTCAGTTTAATCTCGGCTTCTTCCAGGTTTGGGTATATGTGGGAAGCCAATCGTTACGTCACCCACGAATTAAATCCAATTTCACTAAACTATGTGCGCCTGGCCAATGTCACCCAGGAATTTCAGGATATTCTGGATGTTAATCCATTTCTGGAAAACAGTTTTAACCAAAGGTTTATCTCAGGCCTAACTTATTCATTCACTTATAACGGGCATAGAGATTCCCGCAGAAAACATCAGTTTTTTATACAGTCTACTCTTGATGTCGCAGGTAACAGCCTGGATCTTTTAAGCAATTCGGATGGAGGGAGGCCCAGAACCATTTTTGGCCAGGAGTATGCCCAGTATGCCAAGGCCGATGTAGATTTTAGATACCACCTAAGAATTCAGGGCGAACATAAAATCGCCACAAGATTATTTGGCGGCTACGGGCTGGCTTATGGAAATTCAGAAGTTTTGCCCTTTGTTAAGCAATATTTTAGTGGCGGGCCTTATAGTGTAAGAGCCTTTAGGATAAGATCTCTGGGGCCGGGTACTTATAATCCCAATCCTGAAGATATTGGCTTTTTTGATCAATCGGGAAATATTAGACTGGAAGCCAATGCCGAATATCGCTTCCCAATCTATTCATTTCTGAAAGGAGCGGTATTTGTAGACGCCGGGAATGTGTGGAACAGCAAGCAAATAGATAATTTGCCCGGAGGGAAATTCAGTTCAGATTTTATAAATGAATTTGGAATTGGCGGTGGTGCCGGCCTTCGAATCGACATTCAAAGTTTTGTAATTCGCTTCGACCTGGCGGCTCCCTTTCACGATCCAAGATTACCCAGAGGAGGGCGCTGGACCTTTGATATAGGCAGCCCAATTTTCAACTTTGCTATAGGATACCCGTTTTAATGTTGCATTTTACCTCCAAAACAAAGATCCCCGGCATCTCCCAGGCCGGGTACTATATATCCCTTCTCATCAAGTTTCTCATCTATGGTCGCAATCCATAATTGAGTGTCTTTAGGAAATTCATCGGCAACATGTTCAATACCTTCACGGGCTCCAATTACAGAAACCAGGTGTATTTGTTTTGGTGTTCCCATAGTTTTAAGGGCTCCCATCACATTTACAAAAGACCGGCCGGTGGCCAGCATCGGGTCGGCAAGGATAAAGGTTTTATTCTCCAGAGAAGGTGAAGCCAGGTATTCTACGATAATTTCAAATTCTTCATCATTATTGGGATGATGTCTATAGGCAGAAATAAACGAATTTTCTGCATCATCAAAGTAATTCAATAAGCCATTATGTAATGGCAGTCCAGCCCTTAAAATAGAGCATAATACAATCTCATTCTGGGGAAGCGCGATTTTTGAAGTTCCCAGCGGACTAAGAACTTCTTTTTCAGAAAAATTAAGCTGTTTGCTCAGTTCGTAGCCCAGGATTTCACCCAGTCGCTCAATATTTCTCCGGAAACGCAACCTATCGGTCTGTACCGATTTATCTCTAAGTTGAGCCACGAATTTGTTGGCTATAGAATTTTTCTCCAATAGATGATTTACCTGCATAGCTTTAATTTGAGACAAAGATAATTATTGTTTGCCGATTATAAGCCAGGTACTCATTTTGCTGAAAATTAAGCAAATACAGAATTCATCTCAAATTTGATTTAATTAACTTTACGATTATGGAATCTAAAATTTATCAAATTAGAATAAGGGCCTCCCTGGAGAAAGTCTGGGACTGTCTTTGGAATGATGAAACCTATAGAAAATGGACTGCAGTCTTTAGCCCTGGTTCCAGGGCAGAAACCGATTGGCAGGAGGGAAGCCATATCTATTTTCTGAATGGTGAAAACCAAGGCATGATTTCTAAAATTCAGAAGAAAAAAGCACGCGAACTTATGATCTTTAAGCATTTGGGAATTATAGATAAAAATGGAAAAGAAGAACTGGATTCCAAAAAAGTTGAATAGTGGATGGGTGCTTATGAGACTTACAGACTAAAACCTATTCCAAATGGAACCTTGCTGGAAGTTGAAATGCACCTCGGTGAAGATCATCTGGATTCTTTTGATAAAACCTGGCCAAAGGCCTTGAAAATATTAAAAAAACTGGCTGAACAATAAAAGATAAAAGTGTCGGTGCTGGTTAATGCCCCAGGCGAAAAGCTTTGGAAAAATTATACACCACCCGGGCGCATCACTCAATGGAATCACAAGCTGGAAGATGGGAGGGAAGTAGAAGTTTTTTAGTGAAAACGGGCAGGGGGGTTAATCGAGCAGGAATTTGATCCCGAAACCAGTCATAGTCTTGAAATGCAGAAAAACGGCTGGCTGGCGATTTTACATAGTTTTAAAAAGTATACCGAATCGCATTAATCGATTTTTGGCCAAATTGAAAGACATTTTATTTCCCCGTAAAAACAACATCGGGCAGAGCTTGCAAAAATTTTAATGTTTATGAATTTGGCGGTATTTTTGATGTTTAGTTGCTGAATATTTTAAAGTATGAAAAATCTATTACTTCTTCTCATAATTTCTTTACTGGGTATTTTTACTGCTACAGCACAGATAGAAATTCCGCGTAGCACCAATACAGGCAGCCTTCTCAAGGCTGAACCCGAGAATAATTCTGCATTTCCTTCGCTGAAATTAAAAGAAGAAAAAACCAAAGACAGCAGGTTTTTAAAGGAGAAAGAGAAAACAATAGATTTCCGCGAAACTCCTCACGATATGGAAACTGCCGGAGATGTGGTGGCCAAAAAGTGGAAAAAAGACGCTGAAGCTAAAGCCGAATATAAAAATGACCAGTATCTGGGGGATATTAAAACCGGAGGAAAATTTGTAGAAGTATACTGCCGGGATCACCAAAGTGTAGATGGCGATAAGGTGAGAATCCTGGTAAATGGCAAGGTGGTTGAAAATAGTGTAACCTTAACCGGTGGATATACCCCGATTTTGGTGGTTCTGGAAGAAGGTTTTAATAATATTGAATTTGAAGCATTAAACCAGGGCGCTTCAGGTCCAAATACTGCCGAACTAAAGGTGTTGGATGAAGACGGGAAACTGGTAGTGGCTAAAGAATGGAATTTGCTTACCGGGGCAAAAGCAAGTTTAATCGTGGTAAAACAGTAGCTATAAACTCCAGCTTAAAAGAAATAAAAAAACCCCGCCTTATGGGAAATTAAGGCGGGGTTTTTTTATAGCTAAGCTTTATTAGTCGGCTAAATCTTCCATTCGTTTAATGGTTTGCACGGTATCCCGTATTTTTTCAAGTTGGGCTCTTAGCATATTTTCAGTATCGGGCGAAAATTTAGTGTTCTTCAATTTATTTTCATATTCTTTGATACTGGCTTTTTCTCCACGAATACATTCTTCGAGCATCGACTCATCATCATTTTTGGTGAACATGGCTTTAAAATCCATCCAGGCGCGGTGAAGATCGCCCACTGTACTCCCTGAATCTTTGGGTCGTACATTTATGGCGTGCATTGCCTTATCGATTTCGGTAGCAAAATGATTGCGCATTACTGCCTGTTCCTTAAAAAATCGCTTTAAATTAGGGCTGTCGGCATCTTCAATGGCCTTGCGGTATCCCTTTTCAGCATCATAATTTTTTTCCAATAATTCCTGAAGGCTGTTTGCTCTTTCCTTATGGGTAGCCTCTTTTGCGGCTTCTCTTGTAGTTTTCATAACTTATTGTTTTAGTATTAGTTAAGCTTTATAAAGATAACCAGAATGCCGTGTATTTCGAAATGATTAATATCATTTTTAGATAGTTTAGATTCTCTATAACATTCTCGATAAGCGCAGATTTTTGTACATTTAAGTAAAGGAGGCATATTATGAACAAAATAATTATCGCAATAGATTATCATCCAACTTCAGAACTTGTTGCAAAAGCAGGTTATGAGCTGGCTAATAAATTAGGAGCGCGGGTTGGATTAATCCACGTGCTGGCCGATGTAAGGTACTATGGGCTAAACCATCCCACAATACTGGGGTATGAAGGTTATGACGAAAATATGCTTGATCTTAATATTGAAAGTGAATTACGACAAATGGCAGAGGATTTTCTGGAAACTGCCGCAAAAAATTTACAGGATCCAACTATAAGTACCAGGTTAGCCGAGGGAGATGCCGCCACGGCAATTATGGAATATGCAGATGAATGTGATGCCTCAATGATTATAATGGGAACGCATAGCCACTCATTTTTAGAAAAGCTATTAATGGGTACCACAGCTTCGAGAATTATTGAACGAACTAAAATTCCTGTGTATTTGGTTCCGGTCAAAAAAGACTAATACAAAAACTAAGGGTTTTTCGGGGTTTTATAATAAATCTGTAAGGATTAATTTAGATAGCGAAAGCCCAGGAGAAGAAAATAGTTTTTCATAACACTTTAGCTAAATCATTCCCTAAGTTTTTTTCTTCTGAGTCATCATATAAGCATCGGCGTTTATTCTCCGGTGCTTATTTATTACTATAAACAAATGAACCATAATTTATATTATGTAAAATAGAAATTTACTGAAGCTAGATCCTTTAGTATAAAGAGTTTGTAGATTTTGTCATAAAAATAACCCCCTATCCATCGATTACCCCATATTCCAAATACTCTGCTAAATTTCTCCCAAGATTTGATTAACGAGCTTGACTATATTTGAAAAATTGGGTTAATTCGTTTTCAACAAAAATCTTATTTATGGAAACCAACTTTGAATTTGTACAAATCGATAAAAGTGAAAGTCTACAGGATTTCACACAAAAAAAATTAAACAAATTAGAGCAAAAATATGACTGGATTGTAAGAGCTCAAATTTTCTTCAAACGAGAGGAAAATCAAAATCCTAAGGGTTATATCTGCAATATCAAATTAAGCGCCCCCGGTCCGCAGATTTTTGCAGAATCTAACGAAGAATCTTATGAGGCGGCTACAGCAGAAACAATTAGAGATTTAGACAGGCAACTTCAAAAGCGTAAAGCTAAAATGACTGCCCATTAAAAAATGCTTTTTCTTTAATAGAATAGCCCCGGTCTTTCGGCCGAGGCTATTTTTTTAAAAAGAATTCTGTTTATTAATTCTCCTGGATTGTTTCATCTTCTCCCAATTCATTCTCTTCAATTCGCTCCTTGAATTCGTTTATAATACCTCCCTTCAGCAGAATATTGATTTGACGATCACTCATACTGTGTTTGGTCTCGAAACGAATCTTATCTCCATTGGGTTTTCTTACAATCACCCTGATGTTATTTCTATGCCTTATATCCTCTCTTAAGTTTTTGAAAGTAATTATATCTCCCTGATCGATTTTTTCATAATCGGTGATATCGAGAAATTCAAGTGGCAATATTCCAAAATTCACCAGGTTCTGCCAGGCAATACGGGCATATGAATTAGCGATTACAGCTACCTGACCCAAATATTTGGGAGCGATGGCTGCATGTTCCCTACTACTCCCCTGCGCATAATTATCTTTGGCTACCACGATATGGCCTCCGTGCTCCTGTTTGGATGCCATTGCTCTATCATAGAAGGACTCATCGATAACACTGAATGAAAATTTACTGATTTCAGGTAAATTACTTCTGAAGGGTAAAACTTCAGCCCCGGCTTTCAGGATTTCATCGGTCGAGATATTATCTCCCATTTTTAACAATACCGGTACGCTATAGTGATCCTGCATAGGTTCGATATACGGCAGGGATTTAATATTGGGTCCTTTTTGTAATTCTACCTTTTCGCCATCATCTGGAGGAGCCACCAACATATCGGTATTAATGATTTCGAATTCAGGATACTCAAATTTAGGATATTCCATTCCGTAGATCTTTTCCAGGTCTCTGGGATCGGTGATTTTACCGGTTAACGCACTTGCTGCCGCGGTTTCCGGGCTACAGAGGTGCACCTTATCATCTTTCGTACCTGAACGATCGGGGAAGTTTCTCGGCATCGTTCTTAAGCTGATAGTGCCCGAAGCCGGGGCCTGGCCCATTCCTATACAACCCATACAACCCGATTGGTGAAAACGGGCTCCGGCTTTTATAAGGTTGGCAAAAGCCCTATTATCGATCATATTCTGAATCATCTGCCTGGAAGTTGGATTGATATCAAATGATACATCACTGCTCACCGATTTATCCTGCACGATAGCTCCTGCAATCCAAAAATCTCTTAAGCCGGGATTTGCAGAAGATCCTATCACCACCTGGCTTATCTCTTTGCCTTCCACTTCCCTAACCGGCACCACATTTCCGGGACTTGTGGGTAATGCGATTAAAGGAACCAGTTCATCCAGAACAATTTCTTCGTGTAAATCGTATTCACATCCCTCATCGGCTACTAATTCTGTCCAGTCATCTTCTCTTTGCTGTGATTTTAAAAATCGTCTGGTTTCTTCATCGCTGGGAAATACTGTGGTGGTTGCTCCCAATTCTGCTCCCATATTTGCAATTACATGCCTGTCCATCGCGCTGAGATTTTTCAATCCGTCGCCATAATATTCTATGATTTTGCCAACTCCCCCCTTAACGTCGTGACGGCGAAGCATTTCTAAAATCACATCTTTGGCACTAACCCAGGCCGGAAGTTTACCGGTTAATTTAACTCCCCATACCTGTGGCATTTTCACAAAATAAGGCTGGCCGGCAATGGCGGCTGCAACATCAAGGCCACCGGTTCCAATGGCCAACATTCCCAAAGATCCTGCCGCGGGAGTATGACTATCAGATCCTACCATTGTTTTTCCCGGTTTTCCAAACCTTTCCATATGCACAGGATGACTTACTCCATTCCCTGGCCGGCTATACCAGAGCCCAAATTTTTGTGCAGCAGATAACAGGAATAAGTGGTCATCGGCATTTTTAAAATCGGTTTGTAAGAGATTGTGATCTACATATTGTACTGCAACTTCGGTTTGGGCTTTTTTTAATCCCATAGCCTCCAATTCGAGTTGCACAAGAGTTCCTGTTGCATCCTGTAAAAGAGCCTGGTCTATTTTTATCCCAATTTCAGTTCCTGGGGTCATTTCACCTTTAAGGAGGTGATTCTTAATTAATTTTTGCGTGACGTTTAATTTCGACATAGTTGGTTACTTTTTCTTTTAAAGTAATGAAATTCATAGGTTTTAAAGGCCTGTTTAACATTACCTTAAAAACTTAAATAAAAAAAGCTGCCCGAAAAGCCCTTTAACAATAGGCTAATGTGAGCCTACTATTAAAACCACTTTTGAAGCAGCTGATTTTTAAAAAAATAGTTTAGGAGGAGGTGCTGCGACTTAGAGCTGAAATAATATCGATCTGTGCTCCTTCTTCCAGGTTAAATGCGGGTTTACCCTTCCGCGGAAATAAATAGGCAAATGGCTCTTTAAAAGCACTCCAGCTTTCAGCAAGACCATAATCATCATTTTTATGAGACATCTCCGGTCTTTTGAAAGTGTTCAAATCTGAATCATAAGCCGAGCCCTCTGCATCATCTCCGGGAAACAACATTCCATCATTCCAGTCGCTATGTACAATTACCGATGCTCCCCCATTCCCGGGAAGATCAAAAACCTTTAAGCCAAAATTCTTTAATAGAGTTTCTTTAGCTGTGATATCTTTGGTTTTAAACGGATCTTTGAAATTATTTCTTGGATGGGCAAAAATGGGTGCGCCCCCTGCATCTTCTGAAATTGTTTTTAGATCGGCATAGGCATCTTTTATAATCCCATCGCAGGTCAAAAGAATACCTTTAATTTTATAACCATCATTCAACAGGCGTTTCACAGCGTCTTTAGAAGATTTCTCAACGACATCGATAAGGATAATATCCTGTCTGTTTATATGTCTTAGGGCATATCCCTGGTTGAATTTGCCGTCTTTTTCTTCTCCTTTTATAATAAATGTATCGGGAATTAGTTTTAGGAATTTTCCGGTTTCTCCCTGCTCAATAAATTCAGCACTCTGGCTGTGCAACACCTGCATTTTATCAACGGTCTTCATAAATTATTGGGTTTTAAATTAGTTCCTATGAAGATACCAAAAAGCCAAAGATCACCAAAACCCCAACCTGGGCTTTAACGCGTTTTAGCACTTAATTAACGCAATGGTTTCAGGACTGTATATAAACAAAAAAGTCCCGGATTTTTCCGGGACTTCAATGTTCACAGCTATGCTGTTTATTAATTCTGATTTTCAGCCTGTCTCTGGGCTTCTTCTTTCATTTGTTCGTTAGCCACAATTGCAAGCTCTACACGACGGTTTTTAGACCTGCCTTCGGCAGTGCTGTTATCGTATTTTGGCTGAAGCTCTCCATACCATTTGGTTTCAAATCTTCCGCGTGAAAGACCCTGGTCTAACAAATAATTAGTCACGGCCTGAGCGCGGTTTTTCGAAAGCGTTAGGTTATAGCTTTCACTACCGGTACTATCGGTATGCCCTTCAACAAGAATATTAGAGTTAGGATATTCCTTGAAAATATCGGCCAGTTTATTTAAAGTTTCTCTGGATTTAGCATTGATATTGTACTTATCGGTATCAAAGTAAACGCCACTAGATTCATCAAAGGTTACATTAATTCCTTCACCTACTCTTTCTACTTCGGCTCCTGGAATTTCTTCTTCAATGCGTTGAGCCTGTTTATCCATTCGATCACCTATAATGGCACCTGCTGTACCACCTACTACTCCACCAATTATGGCTCCAAGAGCAGTATTTCCGTCGCCGGTATTGTTGCCAATTACACCGCCAATTACGGCTCCACCAGCCGATCCGATAACGGCTCCTTTTTGTTTATTGTTTGCATTTCTTGTTGCGTCACAACCTACCAATAGGCTTACTGCAAACAGCAGTGCAACAAATTTGTTTATTGAAAATTTCATAGTTTTCTGGGTTTATTAAATTCGGGTAAAATTCATTCGTATCACAAAAGGAGAACCGTCTAGAGTCACGGTTTGCTCCCAGGTCATCTGGTCACCGCTAAGGGATCTAAGATTAAGCCTAAAGCCCTGGTTTCCGGTTGTAGATTTATAATTCTCGTCGGTTGGTTTTAAGAGGAAATCATAAATACCTTCCGGAGTATTTTCTTCATCTATAGACCAGATAAAGTTTCTTGAACTCATATCGCAATTACTGCCACTTAAGGTATACGTACCCCGGTTATTGTTTGAAACAAAATTCCAGGTACTATTTTCGAAGCAATTGGCCTGCGCATCGTTTAACAGGGTTACATTAAATTGACCAGAACTGTTAGGATAGGTAATACTGGTAAGCGTCCAGTTTCCATTAAAGGTAGCTCTGGCTTCCCTGGCCGTTTTACTGGGGCCGCAGGAAAAAACAAGCAGTGCCATTACACTGATAAATAGGATCTTTTTCATACGTTTTGATTAGGGTTAAAAGAAAAACCCAATGTTATATTTGAATAACCAAAACACAACACTGGATTCTTAATTTTTAGTTGGTTTATCTTCTAAACAATCGGCTTATTAAGGAAATTACCAATAGGACGATGAAAATGTAGAAAATGATCTTTGCGATATCGGCAAAGCCTTCAGCAATTCCACCAAATCCGAAGATGGCAGCAACCAGCGCGATGATTAGAAAAATTACAATAAGTCGTACCATAATTTCAAAATTTTAGTTGATTAGTTAGAACTAAATTACAGTAGGAGCCCGCCGCCGGCAAAAGATTATTATTACTTTAACAGTCAATTTGTTAAGTATTCTTAATTTAAAAAGCCTGGTGCTGGTGGATTATTAATATTCTATTAATTCTAATAGCTTGTTTCTAAGTTTTTCCTTCGGAAGATATTGCTTTTCCAGTGCCGCCGCGAAAGGAATCGGGGTTTCCATACTGCCTAAACGGGCGATGGGAGCATCGAGAAATTCAAAACATTCCTCGACAAGCATTGCTGCAATTTCTGATGCGAAACTCCCGCTTAAACTGTCTTCGGTGAGCACCAGTGCTTTCCCGGTTTTCTTAACCGATTTGATTAGGCATTCTTTATCCAAAGGCTGAAGGCTTCTTAAATCTATTAGCTCTACCCCTTCCAGACCTTCTTCCTTTAAAATCTCCAGGGCCCAATGCACGCCGGCTCCATAAGTAATAAGACTCGCTTTACTGCCGGTTTCCAGAACCGCCGCCTTACCCAAAGGGATGGTGTAATAGCCATTGGGCACTTCCTGCCTCACACTGCGATATAAGGCTTTATGTTCAAAATATAATACCGGGTTGGGATCATTAAAAGCGGTACATAATAAACCTTTCGCATCTGCCGGAAAGGCCGGGTAAACTACTTTTAATCCGGGTACCTTAGTGAACCAGGCCTCATTGCTTTGGCTGTGAAAAGGCCCGGCACCTACCCCGGCACCGCAGGGCATTCTTATCACCACATTGGCCGGTTCATTCCAGCGATATTTAGATTTGGCTAAATAATTTACAATTGGATTGAAGCCAGAACTTACAAAGTCGGCAAACTGCATTTCTACCATTGCCTTCATCCCGTTAATCGAAAGACCCATAGCGGCCTCTACAATTCCCGACTCACAAATCGGGGTATTTCTCACTCTTTCTCTACCAAATTCTTCTACAAAAGCATCGGTGATTTTAAATACGCCTCCATACTCTGCTATATCCTGTCCCATTAAAACCAGGTCGGTATGTTTGCGCATAGATTCCCTTAAAGCATCAGAAATAGCGTCTATAAACCTCTTTTCTTCTGAAGTATTTTCTGCATCATAGGCCTGGTATTCATATTGCTCATAAACATCGATTAACTCAGATTCTTCTGATGGAAAGATGGCTTCTTCAGCAAAGGCAAGGCCCAGATTTTCCTCGATTTCTTTTTTGATCTCATCTTCAAATTCCTCCTGCATTTCCCGGGTTAAAATCCCTTCTTCAAAAAGGAAATTTTTAAAGTTCAGAATAGGATCTTTAGCCGCCCAGAAATCCATCAAATCCTGCGGAACGTATTTAGTACCACTCGCCTCTTCGTGCCCCCGCATTCTAAAGGTCTTAAACTCCAGTAGAACCGGCCGCGGATTTTCTCTTAAACTTTGCGCTATCTCTGAAACCCTGTTGAAAACTTCCAGAATATTATTGCCATCAATAATATGAGAATCCATGCCGTAGCCCAGGGCGCGATCGGCCAGATCTTTACAGCGATATTGCTCTTCTGTAGGCGTACTTAATCCATAACCGTTATTTTCGATACAAAACAATACCGGCAGGTCCCAAACCGAAGCTATATTCAGGGCTTCGTGAAAATCTCCCTCGCTGGTACCGCCTTCGCCGGTAAAAACCGCGGTAATCTTTTTCTCATTTCTAAGCCGATGTGCCAGGGCAATTCCATTAGCCACGCCCAACTGTGGGCCCAAATGCGAGATCATTCCCACAATTTTATATTCCTGGGTTCCAAAATGAAAACTGCGATCCCGGCCTTTGGTAAATCCGCTCATTTTTCCCTGCCACTGGCAGAACAAACGCTTCAGCGGGATTTGTCTTTCAGTGAAAACACCCAGGTTTCTGTGCATAGGCAGGATGTATTCATCGGGTTCGAGAGCCCGGGTCACACCAACAGCAATGGCCTCCTGCCCTATTCCGCTAAACCATTTTGAAATCTTTCCCTGCCGCAATAGAATGAGCATTTTTTCTTCGATCATTCTGGGCTTCAACATTCCGAAGTAAAGCTTCAATAAATCATCATTTTGAAGATTACCCAGGTTAAATTTTATAGTGGTGTAGGCGGGGTTCTGAATTTTCATAAGTAAATTTTGTTCAACCAAATGTAATTAATTTCTTATTTGCTAAGAAAACTTAAAAGACTTAAGCAGCACGGGATTTTTATTTAACTTTGCGTGTTCACTTTACTTGAAATGCTGGCACAAGCAAACGCAAAACTGAGTAAAGTATAATTATTTTCTAATTTATACTCTTCAGAATATATCGGGGAGTTGTGACCTTAAAACAGTTTACAGATGAATAATATTCCCAGTGTAGATCTGGCCGATTTCCTGTCAGATGACCCCAAGCGAAAGCAAAAATTTGTTGATGAAATTGGTAAAGCCTATGAAGAAATAGGTTTTGTGGCCCTTAAAAATCATTTTTTAAGCGACCAGTTGGTTGATGAACTTTACAAGGAGGTAAAAAGCTTCTTTGAACTTCCGGTAGAGACCAAGAAAAAATATGAAATTGAAGGCCTGGCCGGGCAACGCGGGTATATTTCTTTCGGAAAGGAACACGCTAAAGGCAAAAAAGAAGGTGATCTTAAAGAATTCTGGCATTTTGGACAGGAGCCTGCCGGGGATGCTAATCTAATTGAGGAGTACCCTGAAAATGTTGAGGTTGAAGAACTTAAAGATTTCAATAAGGTTGGAATGGAAGCCTACCGTATGCTTGAAAAAACCGGAATTTATGTATTGCGCGCTCTGGCACTTTACATAGGCCTTGATGAGCACTATTTTGATCATTGGGCCAGCAACGGCAACAGCATTTTAAGACCTATACACTATCCGCCTATTACCGAAGAACCAAAAGGGGCTGTAAGAGCCGGAGCTCACGGGGATATCAATCTTATCACCCTGCTTATGGGAGCTTCTACCGGAGGTTTACAGGTACTGCGCAAAGATGGGGAATGGATAGATGCTATCCCTCAGGAAGATGAGTTGGTAATTAATGTTGGAGATATGCTTGAGCGGCACACCAATAATAAGTTGCGTTCTACTATTCACCGGGTAATAAACCCTCCCAAAGAAGAATGGGACAAGCCACGGTATTCTATTCCTTTCTTTATGCATCCCCGTAGTGAAATGCCTCTAAATTGTTTGGAAGAATGTATAGATGAACAGCATCCAAAACAATATGAAGATATTACCGCAGGTGAATTTTTGCACCAGCGTTTGGTTGAAATAGGATTGGCTAAAAAATAAGTTATGGCTAAGAAGAAAATGGGCCTCGAGGATCTTGGTGGTTTCGTATTTTCTACCAATAATGATTTTGATGAGAGCGAATTTTTGGAAGAGGAAACAGAGGAAACCCTGGCCCCTTCAGAACAGAAATTAGAAGCACATTTTAGCAATAAGGGTCGCGGTGGCAAAACCGTGACCCTTATTAAAGGTTTCCGGGGAACCGAAGAAGATCTCATTAAACTGGGGAAAAGCCTCAAAAAAAAATGTGGAGTTGGCGGCTCGATTAAAGATGGTGAAATTATCATTCAGGGAGATGACAGGGAGAAGATCATGCAGCTACTAAAGAAGGATGGATACAAGGTAAAAAGGGTTGGAGGCTGAAGCCTTCTAAAAAGTGGACGACCGAATCTTACATATCACCAATGGAGATATACTCACCGAAAAACTGGAAGAACTCCAGATTCCCGGAGAAATCGTCGTTTGGCGTGAAATGTTGTGTGAAGGTCCCACACTAAAAGAATTGAATACAGCAGAAACCATAAAACTTCGCAAATCATTTTTAAAAAAAAACTATAACATCCCGGCTGAAGATTATGACGCCAAATTCGTAAGCGAATTAAAAAAATTAAAACGGGCCCGGGACTTCGAGCAGGTGGTTTTATGGTTTGAGTTTGATCTTTTTTGCCATATCAATATGCTGGCCGCGATTAGTTTTTTTCTGGATCATCATAAGCCCGTACCTATGTATTTGGTATGCAGTAAAAAACTGGAAGGAGAAACCGAACAAAAACCTCTTTCAAGTCTTTCGCTAAAAAATCTTAAAAAACATTACGATCATCGAATTTCTTTAAATTCTGAAGATCTTGAGGTTGCCAGCCTAATGTGGGAATTATATTGCAGCAATAATCCGCTTCAGTTAAAAAAACAAATCAAGAAAACAACTAATTTCGAATATTTATCGAGCTGTATCAGGGCTCATATCGAACGCTTCCCGAGTGCCAAAACCGGCCTTAATTCCCTGGAAAAAAATATACTTAAAATCATAGAAAATCAGAAAATCACCTCTCTGAATCAGCTTTTGGGTTATACCCTGCAATATCAGGGATACTATGGGTATAGTGATATTCAAATACAGCGACTTCTCAAAAAGCTGGAAATGTTCTATGATATTGAACCCAATTCCATAAAATTAAATGAAAAGGGACAGCAGGCTTTAGATGCCGGCAAGAATTTTTATCGGGATTTAAAGAACGAAGACTGGTTTGGTGGAGCTAAGATGTATGATTTCTTATACGATCCCGAATCTCACAGCATTTTAAAATTGTAATATGCCAATAGCAGAATCTGAACTAATCATAAATCCCAACGGGAGTATCTATCATTTAAACCTTCGCCCCGATCAAATAGCCGACACCATAATTACCGTGGGCGATCCTGACAGAGTAGCAAAGGTTTCCAAATATTTCGATAGTATAGAACATAAGGTTGAAAAACGTGAATTTCATACGCATACAGGCTATTTCAACGGAAAGCGTAGGTCGGTAATCTCTACCGGGATTGGCCCCGATAATATCGATATCGTATTAAATGAAATCGATGCCCTGGTAAATATCGATTTTGATACCCGGGAAGTAAAAAAAGAACTTAAAAGCCTCGAAATTCTGCGTATAGGAACCTCGGGCTCTCTGCAAAGTGATATTCCTGTAGATAGTTTTTTAGCTTCTGAAGCAGCTGTAGGATTTGATGGAGTAATTCATTTTTATGAAGCTGAAGAAATTCAGGATTATGAATTTTCCAACGCGCTTAAAAAACATTTGAACTGGTCTTCAAAAAAGGCCGATCCTTACCTGGTGCAGGGAGATTCAGAATTGCTTCAAAAATTAGCAGGTGAAGGTATTCACCGTGGTGTTACCGGAACCAATATAGGTTTTTACGCTCCCCAGGGTCGACGTTTAAGGCTGTCGCTTCAGGACGATACGATTAACGATAAGCTTACTTCCTTTCGACATAAAGAAAAGAAAATTACCAATCTTGAAATGGAAACCTCTGCAATCTACGGGCTTGCAAAATTGCTGGGGCACAAAGCCCTGTCTATGAACCTAATCCTGGCCAATCGGGCTACAGGTGAATTCTCTTCAAATGCAGGTAAACGTATGGATGAGCTTATACTTCACTGCCTGCACCAACTATAAAGATTAACAAAAGATTAAATTTGAGTGCTGCCTTGAGTTTGTAATTTTGGAGGTATGAGTGAACCCATACAAAAACCAATTGAAGAAAACCTAAGGCATCGCGATCTTAACTGGTTAAGCTTCAACGAAAGGGTCTTACAGGAAGCTGAAGACAAAAGAAATCCATTATACGAGCGAATAAAATTTCTGGCGATTTTTTCAGATAATCTCGATGAATATTTTCGGGTTAGAGTTTCCCAACTGCGACAAATAAAGCGGGTTGAGAAAAGCATTCGGAAAAAACTTGCACTAAAACCCAGCAAAACTACCAAGCAGATTATCGAGGAAGTAAAACTCCAGCAGGAGCGTTTTGGGAAGGTGTTTTACGAAGAAATCATCCCTGAACTCGCCCAAAACAATATTTTGCTGTTAGATTCTACCGACTTTAATGAGAGCCAACAGCAGGAAGTCGAAAAGTTTTATTGGGAGAAAGTAAAGCATTTCCTGGAACCACGGGTAATAGAGCCCGAGGCAGAAAATAAACTATTTCTGGAAAATGCGCTTTTATATTTCATAGTTACCTTCGAAAATGAGGAGGAACTAGGACTTATAAATCTTCCGGTAGAAGCCTGCGGAAGATTCTACAGCTTCGATTCAAAAGATAAATTTGCCATTACTTATCTTGATGAGATTATAAGGAGCCAGGTTGATAAGATATTTCCGAAGAAAAAAATCACCGGGCTATACGAGGTAAAACTTTCCCGTGATGCCGAATTATATATCGTAGATAAATATAGTGGGGAACTGGCTGAAAAGATTTACGAATCCCTGGCCCAGCGAACCGATGGCCAGCCTACACGTTTATTGTACGATGCCGCAATGCCCAAAGATGTCCAGAATAAGCTCAGAAAGCTTCTGAATTTAGGCAAAATAGATATGATGCCTGGAGGCAGATATCATAACTTTAATGATTTTTTCTCTTTCCCCGACCCTACCAATAATCCCAAATTGCATTATGAGGAACTTCATCCCATTAAACACAAAGCATTAGAAAACAGCAGCAATTATTTTGAAAATATTCGGGAAAAAGATCAGTCTCTTCACTTTCCATTTATGTCGTTCGATTATGTTGAAAATTTTCTGGAACAGGCCGCAAGCGACGAGAAAGTGAGAGATATTAAAATTTCCCTCTATAGAGTTGCCGATGAGTCGAGACTTACCAGTTCACTCTTAAAAGCTTTGGAAAACGGAAAAAATGTAACTGTTTTTGTGGAAGCCAAGGCGAGATTCGATGAGGAAAACAACATAATTTGGGGTAGAAAGTTCGAGGAAAAGGGAGCTAAGGTTATCTATAGTTTTCCAAAGATTAAGGTGCATTCTAAAATTTTGCTGGTAACCCGGCAGGAAGGCGACGAAGAAATTGCCTATGCCTATATTGGAACCGGGAATTTTAATAGCCAAACCTCGAAGATTTATTGTGATCACGCCATCTTTACCGCCAATAAATATATCGCCAAGGAAATTTATAGACTTTTTAAAGTTCTGGAAGGAGAATTAATCATTCCGCGGCAAAAGAATCTGCTAATTTCTCCCTTCTCTACCCGGCAGGAGTTTTCGAAACTAATTTATAATGAAATAGAAAATGCAAGGGCAGGAAAAAAAGCGAAAATAACGGCAAAGATGAACAGCCTCGAAGATGCCGAAATGATCGATCTTTTATACAAAGCCAGCCAGGCCGGCGTGGAAATTCGACTTTTGGTTAGAGGTTTTACCTGTTTGGTGCCCGGCATTAAAGGATTAAGCGACAATATCTATATGACCAGTATCGTAGATCGTTTTCTGGAACACGGTAGAATTTATCTTTTTGAAAATGGAGGCGATGAAAAGATTTTCTACGGAAGCGCCGATTGGATGAATCGAAACCTGGACAGGCGTATAGAGGTCATCTCCCCTATTTATGATGAAGACATCGCGCAGGAGTTTAAGGATATTCTTAATATTCAGTTGCAGGATAACGTAAAAGCTAGAATTCACGATCCCGAAGAAAGCAATACTTACGTGACTCAAAAAGAGGGTGAGAAATCAGTAAGGTCTCAATATGAGATTTATAATTACCTAAAGCAAAAACATAGTTTATGAAAAGCATTAAAGTAGGCGGCGTTCCTGAACATTTTAATCTTCCCTGGCATTTGTGTATCGAAGAAGGCTTGTTTAGAGATGCAGGCGTTAACGTAATTTGGAAGGACTTTCCCGATGGTACCGGGGCTATGAATAAAGCTTTAAGAAATGGCGAGATAGATGCTGCCGTTATTCTTACTGAAGGAATTATCAAAGATATTTCGGCAGGAAATAGTTCACGCATTATTCAAACTTATGTAGCGTCTCCCCTGGTTTGGGGAATTCACGTGGCAGCCGGATCTAACTATAAAAACCTGGCCGATCTTGAAGGCACCACAGCTGCGATAAGCCGTGAGGGTTCCGGCTCGCATTTAATGGCCTATGTAAATGCCCAAAATAACGATTGGCAAATCGATACTTTAAAATTCAAAATTGTTGGTACTCTAGAAAATGCTGTAGAAAGCCTTAAAAACGATGAAGCCCAGTATTTTATGTGGGAGCATTTTACCACCAAACCCCTGGTCGATGCTCATATTTTTAGACGAATTGCCGACTGCCCCACCCCCTGGCCCTGCTTTGTCATTGCTGCCCGGGATGAGGCTATTAAATACAACAGCCCAAGATTGAAAACTATGCTGGAAGTCTTGAATAAGAAAACCAAAGAATTTAAAGATCTTCCTGAAATAGATAAAAAACTGGCAGATAATTATGCCCAGAATTTAAATGACATCAAAACCTGGCTGGAAATGACTCATTGGAGCCAGCAGCAACTATCCTTAGAAGCTCTTAAAAATGTTCAGGACAAATTGTTGCAACTCAAATTAATTCCGGAAAAATTAAAAACTGAAGATATTATTCATAATTTGTAGGCCAATTACTACTTCAATTATGAAAAAAATCCTTTTATCGCTGGTATTGCTATGCAGTACCACTCTTCTTTTTGCACAGGAAACTTCAGATTTTAATTCTCAAGACACTCTCACAAACCGTAATTCAGGTTTAAATGAATTAAGTGTGGGCGCTCTTAATCTTGTAGCTTTTGGAGCTCTTGATGTGGCTTACGAACGAATTTTAAACGAGTATTCCAGCCTTGGTGCCGAAGTATTCTTTTTAGCCCTGGCTCGGGATAGCGAAGACGTGGCCGAGGCCTATCGCAAAAATTTCTCATTCACGGGAAAATATAAATACTACTTTGGAGATAAGTTCGCGCGCGGATTTTATGTACACGGTTTCGGAATGCTTTCCAGCGGAGATTACCGCGATGAATATTACGAAAATGGGCAATACCGCTCGAGAAATTATGATTATACCGACTTTGCTCTTGGCTTTGGTGTGGGAGGAAAATTTGTGGCCCGTGGAGGCTTTTTCCTCGACTTAAACACCGGCATAGGCCGTAACCTGCTAAGTGAAAATTCACCTACGGTGGTTGGCCAGTTCAATGTAAACCTCGGATTCAGATTTTAATTTTTTTGAGTGGTGGTTTTTAAAAAATCGGTTAACCCCGGTTAAATCTTATTTCACCCACGAGCTGAAAGTATTAATCTGCGAATCTCTGCCCATCTGTGTATCAGCGTTCTATTTCAGCACCTGAAATCTGTGTCATCGACGGTCTATACCTACCAATCTATAGGCTCCTTACCATTTTTTTGTAAAAATTCATTGGTTTGGCTAAAGTGTTTATTTCCAAACCAATAACCCCGGTTCGCACTTAAAGGAGAAGGATGCCCGGTTTTCAATACCAGATGTCGATTTGTGTCAATAAGTTTCTCCTTTTTTTGAGCAAAAGACCCCCAAAGCAAAAACACTAAATTTTCTCTTTTTTCTGAAAGGATTTCGATCACCCTGTCTGTAAATTTTTCCCAACCTTGTTTTTGATGAGACCCCGCCTGGCCCTGCCTAACGCTTAAACTGGCATTGAGCAACAACACACCCTGCCTGGCCCAGCTTTCCAGGTTTCCTGAAAAAGGAATGCTTTTCCCGGTATCCTGCTCCAGTTCTCTAAAAATATTCTTTAAGGAAGGCGGAAAATTCACTCCATCATTAACCGAAAAACTAAGTCCGTGGGCCTGGCCGGGCCCGTGATAAGGATCCTGGCCTAAAATTACCACTTTGGTTTCCTGAAACCTTGAAAAATTGAAGGCCGCAAAAAGACTTTCGGAAGCAGGGTAACATTGGTATTCCTGGTATTCTTCAGCAATAAAATCCCAGAGATTCTTAAAATATTCCTTTTCAAACTCTGGTTGCAGTTCCTTTTTCCAGTCTTGTGTTATTTCTAGCTTCATAGAATTGAGTAAATTTGCAGCACCTCAAAAGTAGGGAATAAATTCTATGATAAAAATCACGCCTAAAAGTCTTCAGGACCTTGAATTTACGGTAGTTTGTACTCAAATCTCAGAACTTTGCATCACAAATCTGGGAAAGGAAAAGGCCCTGAATATTTCTCCATATCCATCGTATAAAGCCACGGTTTTCGGGCTTAACCAAACCAATGAATATCTAAGTTCAAAAACCCGGGAAGCGGCAATTCCCAACCACGGTTTTGACAGTATAGAGCGGGAACTTCGTCTGCTTCAAATAGAAGAAGCGGTACTGGAAACTTCAGGTTTCAGAAAGATTGCCAACCTGGCCGATTCTGCCAATACACACATCAAATTTTTTGAAAAATACAGGGAGTATTACCCCAGTCTTTATGCAACTACTTCCGAAGTAGAATTTACAAGTCTTATCCCCGATAAAGTAAATAACATCATAGACCGGTTTGGTGAAGTAAAAGATGAGGCCTCTCCCCTGCTGCAAAATTTGCGAAGAAGCATAAATTCGGTTAAAGGAAAGATCAATAGCAGTTTTGCCTCGGCTCTTAGTACCTATCATTCTTACGGATATCTGGATGAGATCAGGGAAAGCGTCGTTGAAAATGTGCGGGTTTTGGCGGTAAAAGCGATGCACAGGCGCAAGGTAAAAGGCGGAATTATGGGAAATTCCAAAACCGGAAGCATTGTTTATATTCAACCAGAAGCTACCTTCGAATTTACCCGCGAGCTCAATAACCTTGAATATGAAGAAAAAGAGGAAATCAAACGGCTGCTTAAAGAACTTACCGAACAAATAAGACCATACCGGCAATTATTGCTCGATTATCAGGCGCTTTTAAGCGAGATAGATCTAATTTCGGCTAAAGCAAAATATGCTGAAAAGATTAACGGAATTCTTCCAAAAATAAGCAAAGACCGGGAATTGCAACTGGTAGACGCTTATCATCCCCTGCTTTTTCTGAACAATAAAAAAGAAGGAAAGAAAACCTGGCCTCAAAGTATTTCTCTGAGTCCTGAGAATCGAATAATCGTGATTTCGGGGCCTAATGCCGGCGGTAAGAGTATCACCTTAAAAACCGTGGGCTTATTACAGCTAATGCTTCAAAGCGGAATTCTTATTCCCGTACACGAATACAGCCGGGTTTGTTTATTCAATCGAATCCTGACTGATATTGGCGACAACCAGTCCATCGAGAATCATTTAAGCACTTATTCTTACCGGCTTAAGAATATGAATTATTTCCTCAGAAAATGTAACGCCAAAACCCTGTTTCTTATCGATGAATTCGGGACCGGGAGTGACCCCGAACTGGGTGGTGCCCTGGCTGAAACTTTCCTGGAGGTTTTCTATGAAAAAGAATCATTTGGAATACTCACCACTCACTACGCCAATTTAAAAAAACTGGCTAATGAGTTGCCCAATATGAGCAATGCCAATATGCTTTTTGATTCCAAAACCCTTGAACCTGTTTTCAAGTTGAGAGTTGGAGAAGCCGGGAGTTCATTTACCTTCGAAGTGGCTCAGAAGAATGGCATTCCCTACAGCTTGATTAACCGCTCAAAAAAGAAAGTAGAAAGAGGTAAAATTCGCTTTGACAAAAGTATCGCTAAATTGCAGCAGGAACGCTCTAAACTGCAAAAAACCACCGATTCCCTAAAAGATAAGGAAATCAAGGCCGCAAAGGAAAAGGATAAGCTGGAGGAGACTAATAGCAGAATTCAGCAGAAACTGGAAAGCTACCAGGAATTATATGACAGTAATCAGCGGTTAATTTACCTGGGGTCCAGGATCAATGATTTGGGAGATAAATTTCTTCAGAATAACAATAAAAAAGAGCTTATTGGAGAGTTTCTGAAACTGGTAGCTATCGAGAATTCCAGGAAGAAGAAGGAATCGGCCAAGGCTTTAAAACAGAAGAAAGCCCAGGAAAAGAAACTGGAAAAAGAAGTTCAGAAAAAAGTTGAGGTAATTCGCAAGAAGAAACAGGCCGAAAAAACCAAAGAAAAGCAGGCCGCGGCAAAAGAAGCCGCCAAACCAAAAATAACCCCAAAAATCGGAGACCGGGTAAGATTACAGGATAGTAAATCGGTTGGAACTTTAGACCAGATTGAAAAAGGAAAGGCAATTGTAAACTACGGGATGTTCACCACCTCGGTAGATATTGAAAAACTCGAGCTGGTGCAGGCTATGAAAAAATAATTATGGAATTACCAAAGAACAAAAAAATTATCTTATTCGACGGGGTTTGTAACCTTTGCAATAATTCGGTGAATTTCATCATTAAACACGATAAAAAAGATGTGTTTCGCTTTGCTTCACTTCAAAGTGAAATAGGTCAAAAACTGGTCTCTGAACGCGGTCTTGATCCCGAAGAACTGGATTCTATAGTTTTAATTGAGCCCGGGGTAGCTTATTACCGTAAATCTACGGCTGCACTTGAAATTTCACGGGAACTCTCTGGTGGTTATTCTTTGCTGAAAAACTTCTTATTTCTTCCGGAGAGCTTAAGAGATGTGGTATATGATTTAGTAGCTAATAACCGCTACAAATGGTTCGGGAAGCAGGAAAGCTGTATGATCCCCACTCCCGAACTCAAAGCTAAATTTTTAGACTAGATTAGGAGCTTTGTACCTCAGTTTTAGGTTCAGTTTCAGGATGATAATCATCATCCCAATCTTTCACATTGGGAGGCCCCATTTTATCCACACTTTTGGCAACCATTAGAGATACCGCTGCATCTCCGGTTACATTTACCATAGTTCTACACATATCGAGCGGGCGGTCTACGGCAAAGATCAAAGCCAAACCTGCTTCAGGTATACCTGCCTGGGCCAGAACGATTACCAGCATTACCATCCCCGCGCCGGGTACGGCCGCCGAACCAATTGAAGCCAAAGTGGCCGTGGCAATTATTCCAAGTTGAGCACCTATGCTAAGATCCATCCCAAAAGCCTGGGCGATAAATACAGCTGCTACGGCCTGGTATAAGCTTGTACCATCCATATTTATAGTGGCCCCAATTGGTAACACGAAACTCGTTACCTCTTTATGCACTCCCATATGCTCTTCTACCCTTTCCATAGTAACCGGGAGTGTAGCCGCACTCGAACTGGTAGAAAAAGCCAGAAGTTGGGCGGGAGCTATTCCGTTAACGAAAAAGGAAGGCGTATTTTTGGTAAAAACCCATACCAGTAAAATATAGACTCCAATCATCAAGGCCAGACCAAGTAAGACAGTCACTCCATAAAGTGCAAGGGCGGCAAAAAGATCGGTGCTTGGAGATTCTACTACAAGCGCTGCAAGCAGCGCAAATACACCGTAAGGAGCGGTTAACATAATAAGATCTATCATCTTGAGGATCACCTCATTGAAACCGTCAAAAAAGTCTTTCACGGGTTTGGCGGTTTTCTCCGGAATAAGGATTAAACCTATGCCGAAGAAAATCGCGAAAAATATCACCTGAAGCATATTGCCGTTATCGCTGGCAGCACCAAAAATATTCGAAGGCACGATATCTTCTAAAGCCTGTAAAGGGCCCGCTTCTCTTTGTTTAGCAGCGCTTTCCTTAACACCCAGGGTCTCGCCCTCGTAACTGGCTATAAGGTCCTGTTGGGTTTCGGGGTTTAAAGCATTCCCGGGTTGAATTATATTCACTACTAATAATCCGATGGTCACCGCAATTACAGTGGTAACTACATAAATTCCAATAGTTTTGGAACCCATTTTTGAGAGTTTGGAGATATCTTTAAGGTCTGAAATCCCCTTCACCAGCGAAGCTAAAATAAGCGGAACTGCGATAAGCTTAAGAGCATTGATAAAGATGTTTCCAAAGGGTTTAATCCAATCGCCAACAAATTCGGCTCCCCAGCTAAAATTGGTCATAATTAAAGCAAAAACCACCCCGGCTGCCATCCCGAGTAGTATTTGCCAATGCAGTGCTAATTTCTTCATTGGTTATGTTTAAAGTTTTGAGGTTTTATTTTGAAGCAAAAAATCGGCGATTACCAGGGCTGCCATAGCTTCTACTATGGGTACAGCTCTTGGAACCACACAGGGGTCGTGCCTTCCCTTGCCCTGCATAGTCACCGTTTCACCGGCTTTATTAATAGTTTCCTGGTCTTGCATAATGGTGGCCACCGGTTTGAAAGCCACATTGAAATAGATGTCCATCCCATTAGAGATCCCGCCCTGAATACCGCCGCTTAAATTGGTTTTGGTGCTGCCATCTTCATTGAAAAGATCGTTGTGCTGGCTGCCTTTCATTTTGGTGCCTTCAAAACCACTACCGTATTCAAAGCCTTTAACTGCATTGATGGAGAGCATTGCTTTCCCGAGTTCGGCGTGTAATTTATCAAAAACCGGTTCGCCAAGTCCTTTGGGAACGTTTTTGATCACACATTGCACGGTGCCCCCAACAGTATCTCCTTCTTTTCTGGTTTGTTTGATGTAGGCTTCCATTTTTTCTGCGGAAGCCGTATCGGGACAGCGCACGGGATTGGTTTCGGTTAAACTGAAATCTATTTCCTGAGGTTTTTTGTCCAGAAAAATTTCTCCAACTGAAGCGGTATAGGCATAAATTTCAATATGCTCTAATAATTGCTTTGCCACGGCTCCAGCCACTACTCTACAGGCCGTTTCCCTGGCCGAAGAACGGCCTCCACCGCGATAGTCCCGAACCCCGTATTTTTCAGAATAGGTATAATCGGCGTGGCTGGGGCGAAATGTATCTTTTATGTGAGAATAATCTTTAGATTTCTGATTGGCATTTTTAATCATAAAGCCAATCGAAGTCCCGGTGGTTTTTCCCTCGAAAATTCCGGAAAGAAACTCTACTGTATCAGGCTCTTTTCGCTGGGTCACGATAGCGCTTTGCCCCGGTTTACGCCGGTTGAGTTCCTGCTGAATTTTCTCCAAATCAAGCTGCAGCCCGGCCGGGCAGCCATCTATAATTCCACCAATAGCAGGTCCATGAGATTCTCCAAATGTTGTAAGTCTAAATAATTTTCCGAAGGAATTTCCTGCCATTTTCTTGATTTTGAACAAATGTAATTTTTTAACCCAATATTTAAAAACCACAACCGATTTATAAACCGGTTAAAGCCATTTAAATTAAAGCTTCTCTTAAAATACTCACGGGATGTTTAGCCGTTCGCTGTGTACCATCAAATATCTGATGCCGGCAACTGGTACCATTTGCTGAAATTAAAGTATCGGCTTCAGCTTTTCGCACCGCCGGAAACAGGCTTTGTTCGCCAATATTCATACTTATTTCATAATGCTCTTTCTCGTAACCAAATGACCCGGCCATCCCGCAACAACCCGAAGCGATAATGCTTACCCTGAAATTTTCAGGCAGATTGAGCACGTCAAAACTTACCGCCGTATTCGAAAGTGCCTTTTGATGGCAATGCCCGTGAATTTTAATAGTTTTTGATTCCTTAGTAAATCTATCGGCTGTTATATTTCCAAGGGCGATTTCCTTTTTCAAAAATTCCTCGATAATCATACAATTTTCGGCCAGGGCTTCTGCCGCGGTTTTATCGTCGGCCAGCCTTAAATATTCATCCCGAAAACTCAGAATAGCCGAAGGTTCCAACCCTATTAATGGAGTTTCTGCCGAGATTTTATCTTTAAAAATTGCGATATTTTTATTAGCCAGCACTTTGGCTTCTTCTAAAAATCCTTTGGAAATATGACTTCGCCCGCTTTCTTCGTGTTTGATGATCTCTACCTGGTAGCCCAGTTTTGACAAAAGTTCCAGGGCGTCTATGCCTATTTCGGCGTCCAGGTAATTGGTGAATTCATCATTAAAAAGATAAAGCTTCTTGATAGGATTTTTCACTTCCAGCCGCGACCTGTTCTTGTCGTAAAATTTCTGAAGACTGATTTTTGATAATTTAGGCAGGCTTCTTTTCTCTGCGATTCCCAGGGTTTTCTTAGCCAGGTTCGAACTTATTTTATTGCTGAAAAAAAAGTTAGCCAGCCCCGTGGCATTCGAAGCCAGTTTATTCATCGAGGCGTTATTCACAAAGGCCTTATTTCTTAAACTAAATCCGTTTTCCTTTTGATATTGATATTGGAATTCGGCTTTTAAAGCCGCCACATCAACATTAGAAGGGCACTCGCTTTTGCAGCCTTTGCAGCTTATACATAAATCGAAAGCCTGCTTTAATTCCTGGTGGTTGAATTTATTGACTTCTTCAGAATTTGTCAAAAATTCCCTTAAGGCATTGGCACGGGCACGCGTGGTATCTTTTTCGTTCTTGGTGGCGCGGTAACTGGGGCACATAGTACCGCCGGCTTCGCTGGATTTTCTACAATCTCCGCTTCCGTTACATTTTTCAGCCAGTTTTAAAATTCCTTCAGAATCTGAAAAATCTAAAAGAGTACGAACTTCAGGCTCCTGCCGGTCTGGCACATATCGCAGCGAAGTATCCATAGGCGGGGCATCGGTGATTTTCCCCGGATTAAAAATGTTTTGAGGATCAAACACCTGCTTAACCCGCTTGATGAGTTCGTAGTTTTTAGAACCTATCATCATTTCGATAAATTCGGCTCTAACACGGCCATCACCGTGCTCCCCACTCAGGGATCCATTGTATTTTTTTACCAATTCGGCAACTTCAGAAGTGATTTGCCTAAAGAGTTTCACTTCATTGCTTTTCTTTAAATTGAGAATTGGCCTAAGGTGAATCTCGCCGGCACCGGCGTGGGCGTAGTAAACGGCATCCTGCCCGTATTTTTTCATTATTTGCCCGAATTCTGCGATATAATCGGCTAAAACCGGGAGGGCTACCGCGGTATCCTCAATACAGGCCACGGCTTTTTTGTCGCCCACAATATTTCCTAAAAGGCCCAGACCTGCTTTTCGCAGTTCAAGAGCAAGATCTATTTGATCGTCATAAAGCACGGGTAAGGAATAGGCCAAACCAGATTTTTCAAGGGTTTCCAGAAGTTCTTTAGTTTGCTGCTGCAGTTCTTCGGCAGAGTTGGATCGCAATTCCAGCATTAAAATGGCCTGGGGATCGCCTTCAATAAAGAAGCGATTTTCGCGGTATTTTAAATTTTGTTTGGTGCAATCTAAAATCACCTTATCCATCATCTCGCAGGTGTAGAGCGGATGCTTCATCGCAGGCACCACAGCCTGCATACAACTATCTATGCTTGAAAAGTGAGCCGCGACCATCGAAGTATGTTCGGGTTGAAGCTCATCTAACTGCAATACGATTTCGGTAGTAAAAGCCAGGGTGCCTTCACTTCCAGAAAGCAGCTTACACATATTAAATTGCTGACCGTTTTCTTCATAAATTTCAGAAAACAAAAGCTCGTCTACCGCATAACCGGTATTTCGCCTGTGTAAACTACGGGGAGGATATTTTTCCTGAATTTCTCTCTGATTTTCTTCGGAAGAAAGATCGCTGTGAATTTGCCGGTAAATTTCTCCTTCCAGATTCTGCAGCTTTAATTTTTCCTGAAATTCTTCAGCTGAAATCGCTTTGAAGTCAACTTCAGATGCATCGCTAAGAATTGTTTTCAGGGAAACCAGCTTATCACGGGTGGTACCATAGCGAATAGAGGTGGTCCCGCTGGAATTGTTACCTACCATCCCTCCTATCATACAGCGATTGGAAGTTGATGTGTTGGGACCAAAAAAGAGTTTGTAAGGCGCTAAATGCCGGTTTAGATCATCTCTAATCACCCCGGGTTGAACTCTTACCGTTTTTGCGACCTGATCTACCTCGTATATTTTGGTGAAATATTTGGAAACATCTACCACGATCCCGCTGCCCACGCACTGCCCGGCCAGAGATGTTCCTGCTGTTCGGGGGATGAGCGAGGTCTTGTGGTCTTTAGCAAAACCGATTAAATGCTTGAGATCGCTTTCATTTTTTGGATAGCAGACTGCCAGCGGCAATTCACGGTAAACCGAGGCATCGGTCGCATAAATGGAGCGCCAAAGCTCATCGTAATGCAACTCGCCCTCAAGTTGTTGGGACAGATTTTGGAGAATTTGTGTGTTCATGGGTGGCTAAAAGTACGCAAAAATGCAGAAAATGCTTAACAGATAATTAGACATTATTAACAATAGATTGGCTTGAGCGCGCGTTTGTGAATATTCGTAAAATATAAATTTGCAATAAACCAAAAATTGAAAAAAGATGAAAAAATTATTCTTAGTAGCATTTTTTGCCCTGGCGGCAACATTTTACACCGATGCACAGGCCCAAACAATTTCAGATAATGCCATAGGTCTTCGCCTTGGAGGATCAGACGGGGTTGGAGCTGAAGTTTCCTACCAAAGAGCCCTTGGTGGTAATAACCGTTTAGAGCTCGATTTAGGATGGAGAAGCGACTCCCGTTTCGATGCTTTTAAACTTGCGGCTCTTTACCAATGGGTATGGAATATAGACGGCGGATTTAACTGGTATGTTGGTGCCGGAGGTGGACTTGGAAGTGTAGATTCACACCGCGATCGTTATGATGATGAAACTTTCCTTTTTCTTGCCGGTAATATAGGTATTGAATATAATTTCAATATCCCGTTAATGTTATCGCTGGATGTAAGACCAGAATTCGGATTTTACAAGGATAGATCTGTATTAAACGATTTTTCTCCAGATATCGCCCTTGGTATCAGATACCAATTCTAAAAACAGAATAGCGAAAAACCAAAAAGGCTGTCCTAATCGGGCAGCCTTTTTTAATTCTATATAATTTTTCCTTTTAATTCAAGGCCTTTTTATAAAGTTCCTCATACATAGGCACGATCTTATGAATATCGAATTTTCGCGCTGTTTCAAGGGCCTTATTTTTAAATTTTTGGTGAGTAGTTTTATTTTCCAGGATCTTTATTCCATTCGCGGCCATTTCTTCAACCTGGCCCACATTGCTTAAATAACCCGAAACGCCCTGAATATTCACCTCTGGAAGTCCGCCGGTATTGGTGGAGATCACAGGAACACTATTTACCATAGCTTCCAGGGCCGCCAAACCAAAACTTTCTTTTTCTGAAGGCAGTAAAAACAGGTCTGAAAAACATAAAATTTTATCTATCTCATGGCTTTGTCCCAGGAACATCACCTTGTCGGCAATGCCCAGTTCTTCAACGAGATCCTCGGCCATTTCCTTTTCGGGGCCTTCCCCAACCATCATAAGACGGGATTTTACTTTTTGTTGAATTCCGTAGAAAATTTTAATCACATCGGCTATTCGCTTAACAGGACGTAAATTGCTGATGTGAGTAATAATTTTTTCATCATCGGCGGCCATAAGAGCGCGTTGGCAATCGGTAAAACTGCGGTTTTCGTATTTGCTTACATCTATAAAATTGGGAATCACCTCAATTTTTTTGTGCACATCGAATAACTCCAGCGTGTCATCTTTAAGGCTTTCAGAAACCGAGGTCACCACATCACTTTTATTGATACTAAAAGTAACTGCAGGTTTATAAAAAGGATGATTTCCAACAAGGGTGATATCGGTTCCGTGCAGGGTTGTGAGCATTGGCAATTTAATTCCTTCTTCTTCCAGCATTTTTTTGGCCATATAACCGGCATAAGCGTGTGGAATGGCATAATGCACGTGCAGCACATCGAGTTTATGCATTTTTACCACATTAACCAGTTTACTGCTCAACGCCAATTCGTATGGCTGGTAATGAAATAAGGGATATTCTGGTACGTGCACTTCGTGAAAGCGCACATTTTTTGAAAGTTGGTCAAGTCGTACCGGCTGACTGTAAGTAATAAAATGAATTTCGTGACCTCTTTTTGCAAGAGCCAGTCCAAGCTCGGTAGCAACTACGCCACTTCCCCCAAAAGTGGGATAACATACAATGCCTATTTTCATAGATTTTCTGGTTGGTTTTGGAAGCCTTTAAAAATCTATGGCATCATAGATCACTTCCTGAATTTTGGAACGTATATCGTTAGAGATAAGCTTTCGGTTATTTGAATCGGGATACGTTCTGTTAGACAAAAATACGTATACTATTTCTTCTACCGGGTCTGCCCAGGCGAAAGTTCCGGTAAAGCCGGTATGGCCAAAGCTTTCCAGCGGTACACAGCCACAGGTAGGCCCAGATCGTCCTAATTGAGGTTTATCAAATCCAACCCCGCGGCGCACATTCGCATCGCAGTAATAACAGGTGTTGAATTTATTAACGGTTTCAGAATTAAGAAAAGTATCCCCGCCATACGATCCCAAATTCATATACATAAACATGATTTTAGCCACATCGTTAGCGGTGCTGAACAAACCGGCGTGACCTCCAATTCCTCCCTGCATAGCGGCTCCCTGGTCGTGTACAAAGCCGTGTACCCTTTGCCTGCGCCATAATTTATCTTCTTCGGTAGGCACAATTTGTTCGGGTTTAAATTTGGTAAGCGGAATAAAACCCGTATAATTCGCTCCTAAAGCTTTGTAAAAGCGTTCCTGGGTTAAATTATGCAAACTGGTACCGTAATAGGCTTCGAGATAATATTTTAAAATATAAAACGGGAGATCGCTGTATTTATAGCCTTGTTGCCGCTCCAGGCTGCTATCCCGAATACTTTCGAGAATTAGTTGATCTACATCATTTCTAATAAACATATTTGATGCCACCTGTGAACCGAATTCAGCCGAAGGTACGGTGCGGTAAAATTCTTCTGAAAGCCGGTTGGTACCGGGTTGCAGCGTAGAAACATAAAATGGCAACCAGGCTTTTAACCGGGCATAATGCATCAACATATCCTGCACACTAATATTCGCCTTATTCGAATTGCGGAAAAATGGCATCATCTCTCCCAGTTTGGTATCTAAGCTTATAATGCCTTCCTCTTCCTGTTGCATTACCAGGGGCAGAGTTGCCAGAATTTTGGTAAGTGATGCCAGATCATAAACCGAAGTATCGCTTACCGCAATTTCCTCATCGTAGGTATGATACCCATAATTCTTCTGAAAAACCACCTTCCCTTTTCTCGCGACCAGCACCTGGGCACCGGGAGTCATTTTTTGAGCAATTGCCTGCTCTACTATTTCATCTATTTTTTTTAGTTTATTCCCATTCAGGCCTACATTCCCCGGAAGACCATAAGCCAGACGGTCAATTTTTCTGGTCGTATAACCGGTACCCACAGGAAAATCATCACCGATACTCACCGGTAATTTACCTTTAGCCTCCAATGCGCCAAAAATAACCTGCGCCAGTTTTTCCTGCGCCATCTTATGGTTTTGATAGCCTACCAGGATTCCCTCAAAATGCCTGGCCCCGGCAAGTTCCATCAAGGCATAAGGCCGGGTAAACAGGGCCAGGATAGTATTGTTTTTTCTGCCAATTTCGTGAAGCCATTCTATTTCTCTTTCTGAAAATCTATAGCCCGCCCAGGGATTGATATCGGGTTTATGAAAACCTAAAATCACAAGGTCATAGGCCTCTAGTCTCTGCTGAAGTTCAGCCAAATCTGTAGCACTAACCCAATCGACTTTTGAATATTTTCGAAGCTGGGCCAGAAAAGGGCTGCCATCGGCATCGCCAAAATTAACATAGGCGATTTTCTTTCTATCAAGATTTTTAACGGGGACTACAGCTTTGTTGTTTTTTAAGAGCGTAATTGCGTTTTCAAAAAGATTCTCCAGCAATAAACTATCTCGAACGCTATTAAGTTCTTCATAAATATAGGCAGGTTTCACAGGTTCATAGTTATGAAGTCCTGCTTTATATTTGGCAAATAAAATCTTCTTAACCGATTCTTCCAGTCTCCCGGGAGGAACCTTTCCCGCAAGGTATTCCTGTTCGATTTTCGCGATCGCTTCCGGAATTTCGTGAGACATCAACAGCACATTGTTCCCGGCCAAAAAAGCCCTTAACTCCTTCTCGCCCGGCGGTAAATTCGCAGCGGTGATGCCCTTCATATTCATCGCATCGGTAAAAATAAGCCCCGAAAAACCCAAATCATTTTTTAAAACTCCCGAAACGATATTCCGGGATAAGGTGGAAGGAATATTATTCTGAGGTTCCAGCGAAGGCACATTTAAATGGGCTACCATTACCCCGGGCAGGTCTTCGGCGATTAATTGGGTATAAGGGTATAACTCGGTGGTTCTAATTCTTTCTTCCGAAAAATTTATCGTAGGCAGGGTTTTGTGAGAATCCTGGCTGGTATCGCCATGTCCAGGAAAATGCTTTGCCACAGCCATTACTCCTTCCTTTTGCATTCCGCGTAAAAAGGCTAAAGATTTTTGGGTGACATTCTCCCGGTCTTCCCCGAAGGAGCGATTTCCGATAATTGGGTTTAGAGGGTTGGTATTGATATCTACCACCGGGGCAAAATTTATATGCACTCCCATTCTACGGCTGTGCCTGGAAATCGCAGCACCGGCCTGTTCTATAAGTTTATCATCTTCAATAGCGCCAAGGCTCATATTCCACGGAAGAGCAAAAGTAGAATCCAGTCGCATAGAAAGCCCCCATTCGGCATCCATCGCGACTAATAATGGTAAACGCGAAATTTCCTGGAATTCATTCTGTATTTTGATTTGTCTCCCGGGTCCTCCTTTTGAGAAAATAAGACCTCCTATCTTATGCTCTTTAATTAACTTTCGGGCTTTGTCGAGTTGCGCTTCCGAAGCATTCGAAAACACATCAATCATAAATAACTGCCCAATTTTTTCCTTTAAACTAAGGCTGTTATATACGCTATCTACCCAGTTTTTTTGAGCATAAATATCATCGGCCAAAAGCGGATTGGCCTTTTGCGCAAAACCACCCGGGCAAGCCAGAGTGAGCAGAAAAAAAATAAGAGTAGCCCTGAGTATCATTAGCTCAAAAAGCGGTTGTGCCAGCTTTCAGAGGCAGGAACCTCCCAATCTGAAAGGTATTCGGCTTTATTATTCACCAGATTATTAAAAACAATGGTATTGGGAGAAACCGATTTATTTTTGGCCATTTTTCGAAAATCGGTAAGCGGTTTATAGGCCACAAATTCTCCCTGCTTGAAGGAAACATTCATGCGATCCAAAAGATCAACATTGTACTTTTTTTCCAGTTGCTGAATGAAGTGTACCGAAGCGTCTATTGAACAACCTGAAGCAGCATTCACTTCCTGATCAAGCCCTATAACGATAAAACGCTTATACCTGATTTCAAAGCCGGCTTTTAGGCTGGCGCCGTGAGCAGTCCATTGAGTTAAAAACTCATTGAGGTAAGAATTTATTTCCTGAAGTTCATCTTCGGTAAATGAGCGGTTGCTTTGATAAATCCACACGCGAGATTCTTCCGGAAGCTCCTGAAATGGTACTAACATGAAGTAGGTTTTTTAAGAATTGTACAAATCTAAACGATAATACGACTGCTTCAAAAATAGTACCGTGATTTAACTTTTTTATAAGTCTTGCGCGTTGGCGATAAGCTCGGCAATATCCATCACCGCGATGCTGTCTTCCTTTTCTTTATTCTTAACCCCATCGGTCATCATGGTATTACAAAAAGGACAGCCGGCAGCGATTACTTCGGGTTTCACCTCCATAGCCTGCTCGGTGCGTTCTATGTTAACATCTTTATTACCCGGTTCTGGCTCCTTGAACATCTGCCCTCCCCCGGCTCCGCAACAAAGCCCGTTTTGTTTGCATTTCCGCATCTCTACCAACTCAACTTCAAGTTTTCTAAGCAAGTCGCGCGGAGCTTCATATTCGCCATTTCCACGACCTAAATAGCAAGGATCGTGAAAGGTAATTCGTTTTCCTTTATATTGTCCACCTTCAACCTTTAACCGACCTTCATTTAAAAGTGCCTTTAAAAACTGGGTGTGGTGCATTACTTCGTAATTTCCGCCCAGGGCAGGATATTCATTTTTAATGGTGTTAAAACAATGCGGGCAGGCGGTCACTACCTTTTTGATTTCATAGCCATTTAAAACTTCAATATTGGTAGCAGCCTGCATCTGGAAAAGAAATTCATTTCCGGCGCGTTTTGCAGGATCTCCGGTACAGCCTTCTTCGGTTCCTAAAACCGCGAAATCTACTCCGGCATTATGTAATAATTTTACAAAGGCTTTGGTGATTTTTTTGGCCCTATCATCAAAACTTCCGGCGCAACCCACCCAAAATAAAACTTCGGGTTGTTTGCCTTCGGCCATATATTCGGCCATTGTAGGTACCTTAATTGCTTCAGCCATAATAGTATTTTCTTCTGAAATTCTTAATTATTTTCCTTTGCCCAGTTTAATCGGTCCATTTGGTTATAGGGCCAGGGGGCAGCATTGTTTTCAATATTGCTAAGAGCGATACTCAATTCCTGAGGTACAGCGCTTTGTTCCATTACCAGATATCGGCGCATATCCAAAATTATCGACAGGGGATCAATTCCAATCGGGCAGGCTTCCACACAGGCATTACAGGTGGTACAGGCCCAAAGTTCTTCCTTTAAAATATAGTCATCCAGCAGTTGTTTCCCGTCATCCTCAAACTTTCCTTTTTCATTTATTATAGCGCCAACTTCTTCAACACGGTCGCGGGTATCCATCATAATTTTTCGGGGAGATAGTTTCTTTCCGGTAATATTGGCCGGGCATTCTGCAGTACACCTACCACATTCGGTACAGGTATAGGCGTTGAGCAATTGCACCTGGTTAAGGTCAAAAATATCTGAAGCACCAAATTTTTCTGGTTCAGCTTCGGCTTCATCTTCGGCAGGTGCAGCAAAAGGATCGGCATCGGGATCCATCATAAGCTTAACCTCTTTGGTTACGGCTTCCAGGTTATCCATTTCTCCTTTCGGCTGTAGTTTCGAGAAATATACATTAGGAAATGCCAGCAAGATATGCAGGTGTTTGGAATAGTAAAGATAATTGAGGAAAAATAAAATTCCGAGTATATGCAACCACCAGGCTGTACGTTCAAGAATTACCAGGCCAGAAACACTTAGGCCATCTATAAGCGGGAGCAACATCTGGCTAATGGGAAAAGAACCAACAACCCCTGTTTCGTGATAATAGCCCGGGTGTTGTAATAATTGCAATTGGTAGTCGGCTGCATTCATAAAAAGAAATAACAGCATTAAAACCATTTCGAAATAAAGGATATAATTGGCATCGTTTTTAGGCCATCCTTTTAATTCGCGGCTTAAAAACCTGTAGATATTTGAAATATTACGACGGGTCCAAAAGAGAATAACTCCAACAAGAACCAATAAAGCTAAAACTTCAAAAGTGCCAATTAAAACGTTGTAGGCAGGGCCCATAAAAGAAAGCACTCTATGTGTGCCAAAAAGCCCGTCTATGATAATTTCAAGAACTTCGATATTGATTACAATAAAACCAAGGTATACGATAATATGAAGCAACCCGGCAAAAGGTCTTTTTACCATTTTGCTTTGGCCCAAAGCGATTCTGGCCATTATAGAGAAGCGTTCCTCCGGCCTGTCTGTTCGGTCTATTTTTCTGCCCAGTTTTATGTTACGAATAAGGCGTCTTACATTCCTGGCGAAAAAACCTATCCCGGCTACCAGGGCCAGGAAAAAAAGAATCTGGGTAATGATTTGCATTTTGGCTTATTTTAGAGAATCCTTCGGCTCGACATAAGGTCCCGGACTTTTTCCGAAAACTGAAAAATGCACGTATCGCTTTGGATTCAATTTAATATCCTGAAGTAGTTGTTCCAACTGCCTTGTAGCCCTGTCGAGGTTATCGTAAACCCCATCATCATTCAGCAGTTTTCCTGCTGTACCCTCTCCGCTACTCAATTTATTGGAAACCTGCTCGAAGTCGGCAATCACTTTTTCAATATCGGCAGTGATCCCTGAAATATTCATATTGCTAAGCGTATCTGAAAACCTATTGAAATTGGTAGACATTTCATCAAGATTGGTGAAAGTTCTATCGAGTTTCCCTGAATTTCCTTTTACTATGCCCTCCAGCTCATAAGCGGTACCCTTAAACGATCTCATGGTTTCCCCAAGATCATTAAAGGTGTTTTTTATATTATTTCGGGTGGTATCGTTCATGATATCGTTGAGAGCAGTAAGAAGCGAATCGGCACTTACTATGGTGGCTTCTACCTTAGCCTGCAGTGGGGTAAGCTTATCATTAACCAGTTCCATAATACCTTCTTCGATATCACTGGGCAGGGTATCTCCAGATTTTGCCATTTGAGATTGATCATATTCGGGAATCACAGCCAGGGATTTTCCACCAATTATTCCTCCACCATAAATTTTGGCCAAGCTATTTCGGGAAAACTGGAAATCGTTCTCAACTGTAAAGGTCACCAGGAGAGTACCCTTTTCATCTAAAAAATTGATATCGGTTACCTGGCCAACTTTTAAGCCGTTAATAGTCACCGAAGATGATGGCGACAAACCTTCAACATCATTATAAACTGCGTGAAAACTGCGGCTGGAGTCCAGCAAATTCTTTCCCTTGAGAAAGCTATAACCAAAAATAAGCATTAGGATTGCAACTATGGCAAGGATGGCGGTTTTAACCTCTTTAGTGAATTTCAATACTGGTTGATTTAGTGTACGTACAAATTTAGAAAATAAAAATAGAAAAGTGCCCTTAATTGCTGGCTGAATTTAACGCGTCATTAACGCTGAGCTTGCGCCCGTCCTTAAATGCTACAATAAAACTGGAAGGATACCCCTGTTGCTTCACCTGATTATGCATTTGCTGAATTTCGGTATAATTAGAGGTGGCTCCATAATAGTATTTGAACAAACTTCCTTCCTTTTCCCGAACTACATTCCTGAGCCCCTTGAAATTATAGGGCTGGGTCTCCAGTTTTTTAGCCCCGGCGGCCAGTTGAATTTTAAAAGTAATTCCCGGGTAATTTTTGCCCGGCTTAGAGGTTACGGGACCTGAAACTTCAGGAGTAGTTCCGGCAATACTCTCCAAATTGTTTAAATTAATACTTTCAGCATATTTCTCGATGGCCTGCACTATGGCTGCAGCCATTTTGTTTTGCCCGGTAGCACTATTTAAATAAGCTCCTTCATGCTTATTGGTTAAAAAGCCGGTCTCTATCAAAACGCTCGGCATTACCGCGTTACGAAGTACCAAAAATCCTGCCTGTTTTACGCCCCTGTTTTGGCGATTTAACTGGTTGGTAAAATTCTTCTGAACAAAATCGGCCAGAAGAACGCTTTGATTAAGGTATTCCTCCTGCATTAATGCCATACCTATATAAGATTCAGGAGAATTGGGATCGAAGCCATCATAGGTTACCTCATAATCTTCCTCCATATAGATTACCGAATTTTCTCGTTTGGCCACCTCAAAATTATCCTGTGAGCGGTGAAGCCCCAGCACAAAAGTTTCGGTACCATAGGCCTGTGAGTTATGAGCATTACAATGCACCGAAACAAACAAATCGGCGCGGGCATCGTTCGCAATTCGGGCACGCTGATTTAATTCTACAAAAACATCATTTTTTCTGGTATAGATCACCTCTACATCTCCCCGCCTTTCCAGGGCCTGCCCCACCTTTAAAACGATATTCAGGGCAATATCCTTTTCTTTAAATCCGTTACCCATATTACCCGGGTCTTTCCCTCCATGACCGGCATCAAGCACCACCACAAATCTATCGCGCGGAGGGATCTCGGCAGCTATAGCAGGTTGAAATACAATCAGGGAAATGACAAACAAATAAATTATGCGGAAGTTTTTCTTTCTCATAAATAGCTAACGAAGGCTTTGGGGTGAATATTTTAATTGCGATTTTTCCTTTGAAGGCAAAACATAGCTGAAAAAATATATGTAATTTTGAATTTGCAAAAAGCAAGCCACTCTGTACAAAAATACCACTTAAAGCATTGCAAACAAATATAGCCAAGATACTTTTTTGCAGTATTTTCTTTCTGCTGGCCCCTTTGCTTATAAGGGCTCAGGAACCACAAACAGAAGGAGGTATTAGAATAGACAGAGAACCCGACAGCCTGTTACTTCCGGCGATAGATACAATACCACTCGCACCTACCACGGTTCAGGATACTATAGTGCAGGATACAGTGAGACTTACTCCAAGATATATAACCGGCGAAGTAAAATACAAGGCGAAAGACTATATGCGCCTTAGCCGTAAGGAGAATCGAATGTATCTCTATAATGAAGCCGAAATTGTTTACGAAGATATGATCATTACCGCCGGAATGATCGTTATAGACAACGAGAAAAATGAGGTCTATGCCTTCGGAATTCCCGATTCTACCGGAGCCTACTCCCAGCGCCCGGTTTTCACCCAGGGACAAAAAACCGTAGAGCCAGATTCGCTGCGTTTTAATTTTAAGTCTGAACGTGCACTGATCTATAATTCAAGAACTCAGGAGGCCTCATTTAATGTTAGAGGTGAAGTTGCAAAGCGTGAGAACGACTCGGTCTATTTTATGCAGAATGTTCGCTTTACAACTTCTGAAAATGTTGATGACCCTGAATATTATTTTTATGCCCGCCGCATAAAATTTGTACCCGATAAAAAGATTGTCACTGGCCTTGTTAATATGTATATCGCCGATGTTCCTACGCCCATAGGTTTGCCTTTTGGATATTTCCCAATGACCGAGAAGGAAACTTCAGGGTTTGTACCGCCTAGTTTTGGAGACAGCCAGCGGGGCTATTTCTTACAAAATGGGGGCTATTATTTCGCGATAAGCCAATATGCCGATCTACTGGTTTTGGGCGATTATTATACCAACGGCAGTTATGCGATGCGACTGGAAAGCAATTATGCTAAAAGATACCGCTTCAGGGGAAATTTTAGTTTTAGGTATGAGAATTTATTTGAAAGCGAAAGAGGTTTCCCCGATTTTTCTGAAAGCTCGGTATATAATATTAGGTGGAATCACAACCAGGACGCCAAAGCCAACCCGAATTCAAGATTTTCAGCTTCAGTAAACCTGGGAAGTAGTACTTACTATCAGGAATCGGTGAACCAATCTAATACGGCTAACTTTTTGAATAATACGCTGAGCTCTTCGGTTTCCTATTCAAAAACTTTTCCCGGCGAGCCACAATTTAACCTAAACCTGGTAGCCAGGCATTCCCAAAATACCAGAACTCAGACCATCAATATGAGTTTGCCTACCGTTCAGGCCAGTATGTCGCGAATTTTTCCATTTGCGCCTAAAAGCGGTGCTAAGAAAGGTTTTATTGAAAATATTAACTTCCAGTATAACTTCAGAGCAGAAAATCAAATTCAAACCACCGATTCCCTGTTCTTTAAACCACAAATGTTCGAAGATGCCAATGTAGGCGCACAGCACACTATTCCTATTGCGACCAACTTTAAACTGTTTCAGCATTTAAGTGTTACCACCAGTGCCAATTACAATGAAACCTGGACCTTGCGTACTTTCGAGAGGTCTTTTGATCGCGAACTCAACCGGGAAGTTATAGATACCCTGAACAACTTTGACGCTTACCGAACCTATAATTTCAGCACCAATATCGGGACCACCTTATACGGGACCAAAACATTTGGTAAAGACAAAAAGATCCAGGCGATTAGACACGTGATGCGGCCCAATATTAGTTACAATATCAATCCCGGCTTTGATCAATATTACGATACTTACGAAAGAATTAATCCCGCCAACCCTATGGAAACCAATATGGTTGATTATTCCAGGTTTACGGGAACGCTTTACGGGGCACCGGGAAGAAATTTCTCCAGTTCTATTGGCCTTAGCGTAACAAATCAATTAGAAGCCAAAGTGCGATCTAAAGACAGTACTGCGACCGAGCCCGAGAAGCGAATTTTGCTCAATAACGTGAGTATAAGCACGGCCTACAACCTGGCCGGGGATTCTCTAAGGTTATCTCCTATCGCCTTAAGGGGAACTATACCCGTTATAAAACAAAAGTTAGATCTAAACGTCGCCGCTAACCTGGATCCTTATGCTTTAGATAATAACAATCGGCGAATTGACCGGTTGAATATTGCCAATGGCGGAAGCCTATTCAGGTTTACCAACGCCAATGTTAGTTTCAATTATTCGCTTTCTAGCAAGGATTTTGAAGATGGCGGGCAGGAAGAAGACCCTCTTGATAATGAAAGCTTAAGAAATGGTGGTCGCCCTGATGATCTCTTCGGAAGAAATACAGATTTAGACGGAAGACTTTACGACGAGGAAGAAGATCCTTTTGAGGATGAGACCCGAGACCGCACTCCGTCAGATTGGTTTAATTACAAAATTCCGTGGGATTTGCGCCTTTCGTATACGATGACCTATGCCAACCAACGCCGGCAAAGTGAGATCACCTCACACTCTATAATGTTTTCCGGAGATGTGGAATTATCTCCAAAATGGATGGTAGGTGCCTCTTCGGGATTTGATATGAAAGAATTGGGCTTTACCTTTACACAACTGCGATTTCAGCGGGATCTCGATAGCTGGCGAATGACTTTCTCCTGGGTTCCCTTTAGTGAAAGAGCTTCCTGGAATTTCTTTATCGGAATTAAATCGGCTATCTTAAGCGATATTAAATATGACAAACGCCGCGAACCAGACCGCCGTTTGAGATAAACTATAGAACTATGAAAAAAATAATCAAAACCAGTAATGCGCCGGCGCCTATTGGGCCTTATAACCAGGCTGTTTTCGCCGGAAATATGCTATTCATCTCAGGGCAAATCGCGCTTAATCCACAAACCGGAGACCTGGAAACCGATGACCTTGAAAAAGAGACCAACCGGGTTATGGAGAATTTAAAAGCAATTTTATTCGAAGCCGGATTAAATTTTAATCACGTCATAAAAACCTCCATTTTCATTAGTGACATGAATAACTTCGGAAAAATTAATGAAATCTACGCTCGTTACTTTGAAGCCGAAACGGCTCCCGCCCGCGAAACTGTAGAAGTTGCGAATTTACCCAAGTTCGTAAATGTGGAAATTAGCGCAATTGCACTAAGGGCTTAAATTCCCTGGATCAACAATTTAGCTGAAGCCGGGTTGGTTGCCAGCGGTATATTGTGAACATCACAAATTCGCATCAACATAAAAATATCGGGTTCGTGCGGATGTTTATCCATAGGATCTCTAAAGAATATCACCATTTGCACCTTGCCTTCAGCCACCTTGGCTGCGATTTGTGCATCTCCTCCAACCGGACCCGATAACAGCTTTTTTACCGAAAAGCCGGCCTGTTCGGTTTTGGCGCCGGTGGTACCTGTGGCGATAATATTAATTTCCTTCGATTTTAGTATTTCCCGGTTTTCGTTCAGGAATTGAACCATCTCGGCTTTTTTGCCGTCGTGAGCGATCACAGCTATTGTTTTTTTCATCAGGTAGAAAGTATGTCTGAAATTCTTAATAATTCTTTATTGATCTCGGGTTTGGTTTTTAAGGCTTTTTCGAGATTACAGGCGGTGATTTTGTTCTCGAGCATCCCAACCATTACATTCTCCTGCCCGTCGAGCAACAATTCTACGGCTTTCACGCATAATCTGCTGGCCAGTACTCTATCAAAGCAGGTAGGATTTCCACCTCGTTGTATATGTCCTAACACCGTAACTTTCGCATCATAATAAGGTAAATTCTCCTTCACGTATGCTGCGAGTTCAAATACATTTTTTCCAATTTTATCTCCTTCAGAAACAATAACTATACTGGAGGTTTTACCAGATCTACGGCTTCTTTCCAAAGATTGTAGAAGTCTGTCCAGGCCAAGATCTTCTTCAGGAATTAGAATTTCTTCGGCACCGGCTCCTATCCCACTATTCAAGGCGATAAAACCGGCATCCCTCCCCATAACTTCAACAAAAAACAAGCGGTTATGAGAACTTGCGGTATCCCGTATTTTATCAACAGCTTCGATAACTGTGTTCAAGGCTGTATCGTAGCCGATAGTATAATCGGTTCCAAAAATATCGTTATCTATGGTGCCGGGTACTCCTATAACCGGAATATTATGCTCTACCGAAAATACCTGGCCGCCTCTAAAAGTCCCGTCTCCCCCAATGAGGACCATAGCATCTACCTCATTTCTTTTTAGATTTTCAGCAGCTTTCTTTCTGCCTTCTTCAGATAGAAATTCTTTGGAACGAGCCGATTTTAATATGGTTCCTCCAAGATTGATGATGTTTCTTACACTTCTTGCATTGAGACTCACCGTTTCTCCTTCTATCATCCCCTGATACCCGCGATAAAAACCCACACATTCTACATGATAATAAGCACAGGCTCTAACTACAGCTCGAATAGCAGCGTTCATTCCGGGAGAATCACCACCCGAGGTCATAACGCCAATGCGTTTAATACGTCTTTTCATAGCAATTGGTTGATTGAAGATTCTAATCTAAGAATATATCTTTAAAGAAGGTAGAATTAATTAGAGTTTTCATCGGGAAAGCTAATGTAGCCGGGGGCCAGGGAGCGGGCCGATCTTTCACGTCGCTCCTCCTCTGCTTCTTCATCCCGTTCCTGCTCTTTAGCTACAATTTTCCTGATAAGCTCTTTAAAAGTATCAAAATCAACCGAATAGGATAATCCGATACCCTGGGTAAAACCAATTTCTTCGCCTATAAATTGAAGGTTGTTTTCCCGATTAAATACTTTGGCCCTTAAAGAGCCATCTTCATTGAGAAGAAAATCAATTTCCAGATCACCTACGATCACAGACTCGGTAACTCCGCCTATAGGAACCCCCACGGCTCCATTTATCAACACCCTATCGCTAATTTGTGTAGACAGGGTTACTCCAAATCGGTCTACGGTTTGCTGGTCGGGGGTGCGGTCTCCCTGCACATAATTCACCCCAACCTGGAAGCGGCCGTCTTCATCGGCAAAAATATCATTAACTATACTTGAAGCTCTTTCTGCCAGAGTTCCCGTAATGGCGTTTTGCCTCAATCCAAATTCACTGTAAAATGAGCCCTGGGTCACTAAGAACAGAGCTTGCAGCTCTTTCCCGGCTCTATCATCCATTCTGTATTCCAATTCTGATCGTACTACCGAGCTGGCATTGGGGAATTGAATATCAAAAGTGATATCGGGTTGGGCGATATTTCCCTGAAGGTCAATAATTACTTCAACCGGAATCTTTCTGTTTATTGAAGGGTTTTCCAGAAGTACCGCAGGATTCGCTGCCAGTTCATAAACGGCACTCACATCGAGTTGCGCCTGGGCAGGGTTACCATCCCAATTTATACTTCCTCCCGATTCTACTCTAAACACTTTTTGAACCAGCCCTGCATACTTGAAATTATAAACTCCTTCATAGACCACAAAGTCACCCCACATATTAAATTTCCCGTTGGTATTGATTTCCATAAGCAGGTTTCCGGCACCACGACCTCTTAAGGTGCTTCCGCTGGTTTGGTCTACCACCACTTCCACTTCGGCTTCGTTGGTAACATCAAGGTCAAAAATTAGCTCCAAACCGGTAACCTCTGGCATTTGTACCTCTTCCCCGGCTTTTCTGGCAGCTTTTTCTTCCGGACTTAAAAAATGTATATATGAATTATCTCCAACCGATTCAGTATCATCTAAAGGAATTTTAAAAATAGTACCACGTTCGGTTCGGGCGTTAACATCGATCACCAATTTATCGGTAGGCCCCGTGATATTCGCGTCCCCGCTTATAAAAGCAGTTCCGTAATAAAGAGCGTCTTCTTCGGCGTCGGTATCCAGCACCAGCAACCTGTTGGTACTAATATTTAAATCCAGGAACCACTCGCTGAAATTTCGGTGAGAGATAGTTCCGTTTAATATCCCGTTGGTGTTGTATTTTGTGTCACGTATTCTAACCCGATCGAAATTAAATTCCTGTCGGGTGAGATTAACCACAGCCCTGTCCTGGAAATCGAGATCTACATTCAAATAAGGAATATTCAAACCGGCCTCCTCCAGGAAGATCTGGCCTGAAAAATCGGGATTTCGATAATCCCCGCTAAGCCTGGCATTCCCGGTAGCTTTTCCGCGAATATTGGAGATCACATCTTTACCCAGGGGGCTAAAAGCACCCATATTTAAATCATCTAAATCTACTTCGAGATCTAAAAGAGGTTGCTCGCCCGAAACATTGATACTTCCTATGGCGTTTAGCGACTCAAATCCTTCCTTCCTTAGGTTGGCGTTGATTTGATATAAGCTTAAATCTTCATTACCTTCAACTTCTATCCTAAGATTCCCAAGCTGATTTTCATTGATATCCAAAGAATCGATTCGCAAGTTTGAAATAGGGAAATAAGCCCCGGCTTCCTGCTTTAGATCTAATTTTCCATTTAAGGTTCCGGCAAGCCGTAGGCTATCGATTTCGGGGGTTATCTTGCCAATATCGACCTCGTCGAACTCCATACTAAAGTTTTTATAAGTGGAATCCCGCATTTCACCACTTAAGCGAATTTCTTCATTTTGGTGGCTCATCACCAGAGAATCGATTCTAATATCTCTGAAACTCTTATCCAAAACCACCTTATTATTCTTATTCCCCTCTTCATTTAAATACCAAACATTATCGCGAAATTTGATGTCTGATCGTTGAATTCCAACAACGTTCTTGTTTTCTTCATTGATGGTATGAAAAAGGTTGATATTAAATTCATCGTTATTTGAAGTACCCCCACGAAATTCTGATCGAATGAATAAAGTATCCCGTTGGGTTACATTGATAAAACTGAACTCTGAGAAATTATAGAGTTTGGTAGAAACCGAATCGGCTTCAAAATAAGTATTGTAGATAGGGTTGGTATTATCAACCTGCAGGTTTACACTTTCAAACATATTGTCGAATGCATCAATCCTGGGAGATCGGAAGCTAAGCCTGAATTCCGACTCGTCAGATTCAACCCTTCCGCGGATAAAAGTATTGGGCGCGAGGGTTATATCAGGGAAAAATACTTCCACGATTTTATTATAAATCTCAAAGTCGAATTCCATAAACTGATTGCTGGTAATGGTACTGGGCTCATAATTAGTATAAATACTTCCCAGGGAATTTTCGAAAAGCGCAGGTACTTCGTAAAGATCAAAAACACCCCGCACCTCTCCGCTAATCACATCGGGGGAGTTAATGCTTAGGCTGCGAACATTTCCATTAAATTCTGAACTAATAGTGAAATCATCGAAAAAATAGAGGTCGTTCGGGTTTTGGTAAGATGTGTTGAGCAACATAATCTCCCCTACAGCATCGTTAACACTGGTGCCTCTCATATTCATAAAAACATCCCCTTTAAAAATAGAAATGCTATCTCGGGAGACAAAATTGAGTTTATTTAAATCGGCATAACCAACGGCGGCCTCAAAGTCATATACATTGATTTCCTGAGAAAGATCTGCCAGGCCGTTAAATTCCATCCTGAAATTGGGATCGTTGGCCACTAAATTTCCATTAAAAACGGGATCGCGTAAATTTCCTATCACCCGAATATTACGGTAGGTGTAGTTATTGAATTCCAGCTTACTAATTTGCCCGTTCAGCTTGGTACTAAGGTTCTCTCTGTCAAATCCGCTGCCATCAAGGTTGATGTTAAAAGTGGTTTTCCCTAGTAGCGGCTCATCGAACAACCGGCCGATATTAAAATCGGTAAAAATCAATTTACCTTTATAAGAGGCGATCCTGGAGTTATCGAAATTACGCATTACCAGGTCGGCATCGGCGGTACCCAATTGGCTTGTGATAAAAACATTGGCATCTAAGGAGGTGGGAGTAACTTCCAGCAAGCCTTTGAGAGTCATATTGCCAAAATCCCTAAGGTTTTCCGGAAGGGTGTTTTTTAGGGCCGCCGGGAGTAAATTAACCAGGTCATAGTAATTGGAAGAAAACCGCTCAAAATCTCCATTTAATCTAAAATTTTTACCTTCTTCAGAGAAGGCTCCCCGAATTCGCATATCCCCTATCACCTCACTGCGATCGAGGCCTTTCATATTAAAATCAGGCAGCATAAAATCGTTAAGTGTGCCATCAAAACCTGAACTAAAAACGAAAGTTTGATTATCCCCGAAGCCTTCATAAAAAGTCTGCAGGTCGTTGCTGGAAAGCACCGACTCGTCGAAATTCCCCGTGATATGCACCAGGTTTTCAAAATCGGAAAACTCTTCCAGGTCATAATCCATTCTGAAGTTTCCTGTTAAAAAAGAATTTGGTGTTTGAAGCATCAAATCATCAAAAACCATACTATCCGGAGAATAGCTGAAGTCTGAACTTAGATTATCGATTTGAAGCCCCCGGGCCTCTTTTGCCCGAAGCAAGTCTATGTGTGTACTTATATTGTTTCCTGCGATTTTAAGATCGTCGGTATGCAGCTGAAGTTGCTTAAGATCGAGAACTTCAGGGTTTCCCAGGCTTTCGTCGGTATAACTGTAATGCCCCTCATACACCTGTACATTGCTGGCGTTTAACACAAAAACCGAAGTATCCCCGGTAGGTTCGGCTCTTAATTTTGAAATAAAATAGCTTAAGTTATCTTTTTCCTCACCGGCGTATTTTTTCATTTTAAGTCTGAAGCCTTCAATTCTTGTGGTTCCCAGGTTTGGATTTCCATTAATTAGATTGGAAATACTTAAAATCGAGGTTCGCAGTTCCCCGGCGTGGATTAGAGTATCCCCCTTATGATCTTCCACGAAAATTCCGTTAAGCTTCACGTTGCCAAAATAGCTGAAGCTCACCCGTTTTACACTTATATTCACATCATTAGATTCTCTAAGCGATTTCGTAAGCTGTTCGGCAACCGAAGTTTGAACAGCCGGAATTGAAAAGATTATCAGAAGTAAGATAAAAAGTAAAACCAGCGCAACTAAGGTTCTAGCTAATATTTTCCAGAATTTTTTGATACGCTTTTATGTTATAACTTTGTACTCATTATTAACAATTTCTATGCCCTGCTTTTCCTAATGGCTTCACAAAACATCTATATTTTAGGCATCGAATCTTCCTGTGATGATACCGCCGCAGCTGTACTTTGCAACGGTAAAATACTCTCTAATATTGTTGCCACTCAAAAGGTTCACGAGCAGTATGGCGGCGTTGTTCCCGAGCTGGCCTCGCGTGCCCACCAGCAAAATATCGTTCCGGTAATTCATCAGGCGATTTCTCAAGCAAATATCGACAAAAAAGACTTATCTGCAATTGCATTTACAAGAGGTCCGGGACTTATGGGTTCACTTTTGGTAGGGACCTCATTTGCCAAATCTCTTTCTATGGGTTTAGAGATACCTTTAATCGAGGTAAATCATATGCAAGCCCACATTCTGGCTCACTTTATCGAAGAAGATGCTTTTGAAAAACCTGAGTTTCCCTTCCTGGCTTTGACAATAAGCGGAGGTCATACCCAAATTGTGAAGGTTTCCGATTATTTCAAAATGGAAGTTATTGGTGAAACCATAGACGATGCAGTAGGCGAAGCTTTCGATAAAAGCGCTAAAATTTTGGGCTTACCCTATCCCGGCGGTCCTTTAATCGATAAATATGCCCAGGCGGGAAATCCCAAAGCCTTTCAGTTTCCCAAACCCAAAGTTGCGGGATTAAACTTTAGCTTCAGCGGATTCAAAACCGCCATTTTATATTTCATTCAGAAGCAAACCAAAGAGAACCCCGATTTCATAAAGGAAAATCTCGAAGATATTTGTGCCTCCATTCAGCATACTATTATTAATATTCTGATGGATAAAATAAAAAAGGCGGTAAAGGAAACCGGAATCAAACAAATCGCAATTGGCGGTGGGGTTTCGGCAAATTCGGGAATTAGAAATACGCTGAGAGCTGCTGAAAAAAAATACGGATGGAAGTGTTATATCCCAAAATTTGAATATACTACAGATAATGCCGCGATGATCGCCATTGCCGGGCATTATAAGTACCTGGAAAAAGATTTTGCCGATCTGGGCATTACAGCACAGGCGCGTTATAAATTCTAAACTATGCAGCTTTTTTATCATCCCGACATTAATCCCAACGCCGCCCAAATAATCTTTTCCAAAGAAGAAAGCCGGCATATGGCCCGGGTGCTTCGAAAAAAAGAGGGAGATCGGGTTGAAGTTACCAATGGAAAAGGCTATTTATTTTATGCTGAATTGATTCAGGCCGATCAAAAACAGTGTATCGCCCGGGTGATTGAAGTTGAACAGGAAACAGCCCTGCCATATTATTTACACCTGGCCGTAGCGCCCACCAAAATGAACGATCGTTATGAATTGTTCCTGGAAAAAGCTACAGAAATCGGGCTACACGAAATCACCCCCGTGATTTGTGAACATTCTGAAAGAAAGGTGATCAAACCTGAAAGATTTGAAAGAGTGCTGCAAAGTGCGATGAAGCAGTCGCTGCATTTTAGCCTTCCGCAGTTAAACCCGGCCGCTAACCTCAATGATTTTCTTGCTCAGAAATTTGAATGCAGGAAATTTATCGCACACTGCGAAGAAAATAAGCCCAGAAAGAGTTTAAAAAGCCTGGTACAACCGGGAGAAGATGTGTGTTTGCTCATAGGTCCGGAAGGCGATTTTTCTGAACAGGAGATTGCCCTGGCCCTGGAAAATGGCTGGCAGCCCGTAAGTTTAGGTCCAAGTCGGTTGCGCACCGAGACCGCTGCCATAGTAGCCTGCCATACCGTGGCCCTGGCCAACCAGGATTAAAGCCCGGCAAATGATTTATCTTTGCTATTTTTACTCAAACCTCGAAAGTTTTTGTAATTTTTGAAGTTTCGAACCAGTTAGTTAAAACCCGCATAAGTTGAAAAAACTCCCGTTTTTAATATTTGCTTTTTTTACAATGGGGTCGCTGCACTCCCAAAAGATCGCGACTTTAAAATATCAAGGAGGTGGAGACTGGTACTCTAACCCCACTGCCCTTCCTAATCTTATTGAATTCGCAAATTCTAATGCAGGGATGCGTATAGATAGTAAACCTGAGACCGTCACCCCGCAGGGAAGTGATATTTTTCAGTATCCGTATGTGTATATGACAGGGCACGGCAATGTTTACTTTAGCGATGAAGAAGCCGAAAACCTGCGAACCTACCTCCTAAGCGGCGGATTTTTACATATAGACGATAATTACGGAATGCAAGCCTATTTGGAGAAAGAGCTCGTTAAAATTTTTCCGGAGAAAAAACTGGAAGAATTACTGGCCTCTCATCCTATCTTTAGCGCTGCTTTTAATTTCCCTAACGGACTTCCAAAAATACACGAGCACGATGGTAAACCCCCACAGGCTTTTGGAATTTTTGAAAATCAAAGACTGGTGCTGCTTTTCACCTACGAAAGCGACCTGGGCAATGGCTGGGAAAGTCCTGAAGTTCACAATGACCCCGAAGAGGTTCGCCAAAAAGCTCTGCGAATGGGCGCCAATATTCTAAAATATAGCTTCGAAAACTAATGCAGCAGCTCACTCACTCCAGCTCAATCTTTTCTGAAAAACAATTTCCCATAGTGCTGTTTCTCGATAATATTACCGGGGCGGCAAACCTGGGCAGCCTGTTTAGACTGGCCGATGCATTTAATATACAGCGCATAATTTTTACCGGAACACCACCCGATTTGAATAGCAACCGGCTGAAAAAAACAGCCAGAAGCACCCAGAATACTGTGGCTTACGAGTATTTTGAAAATTCAGAAGAAGCCCTGAAAAATTTGAAAAATCAGGATTATGAAATTTATGCTTTAGAAATTACAGAAAACAGTATTCCTGTTGAGGAGTTTACCTATAAAGCCTCCAATAAAATAGCTTTAGTGCCTGGAAATGAGAATTATGGGGTAGATGAAGACTTGCTTAAATTATGCGATAAAAGCCTGCACATCAATATGTACGGAAAGAATTCAAGTATGAATGTGGCACAGGCCACAGGAATCGCTCTTTATGAAATCACAAAAAGCATACTGGCTTTCCATAAGAAATAATATATTTACCCTGTGAATTCAAAAGCAATAACTCTTGGAATTTTACGGGCAGCCGGTATCATGGTAGGTATCGTGTTGCTTTTGTACTTTTTATACGAAATCCAGTCGGTACTGGTTTATATTGCCGTGGCGGCGGTCATCTCACTTATAGGCCGGCCCGTGGTGATCTTTTTAAAGCACAGGTTGCTTATACCCAATCAAATCGCGGTGATTATTGTGCTTTTGCTGGTACTCTCTATTCTGGTAGGAATCATCTTTGTGTTTGTACCAATAGTTATCGAACAAAGCCAGCACCTGGGACAAATCGATATTGAAGCTTTCAGGAGTGATCTTAACGAGCTAAACCGTGAGATCAATGCCTACCTGGGGGTTGAAGAGATCAATATTATAGAAGGTCTTAGACAAAGCGAGTTCATTAGAAATTTTGATGTTAGTGCCATTCCAAAGTTTCTGAATAATGTTTTTGGAATTTTGGGAGCTGCACTTATCGCTATTTTTTCGGTGATTTTTATCTCATTCTTTCTCTTAAAAGACTCAAAATTAATGCTGAATTCTATCCTGGTGTTCGCCAATCGCGGGGAAGAGCAAAAATTTCAGAGAGTTTTTAATAAGATTAAAATTCTGCTTTCCAGATATTTTGTGGGGCTAACCCTGCAAATCACGGTTTTATTCATCCTATACGCTATCTTATTATCGGTTTTTCAAATCAACAATCCAATAGCCATAGCCTTTATTTGTGCGTTTTTAAACCTTATTCCCTATTTAGGGCCTATTTTCGCCGGAATTCTAATGGGGCTTTTTGTGATCTCCAGCTTCCTGGGAGCCGATTTTACCGAGGTGATCCTCCCCCGCCTGGGCTTTGTAATGCTGGGCTACGGAATTTGCCAGCTTATCGACAACTTTATTTCCCAGCCCCTGATTTTTGGAGCCAGCGTGCGATCACATCCTCTTGAAATTTTCCTGGTTATCCTTATTTCCGGCTTGCTATTCGGAATTTCAGGAATGGTGGTAGCCGTGCCATTTTACACCGCGCTTAAGGTTATTGCAAAAGAATCTTTAAGCGAATACAAAATTGTGAAGCGTCTTACCCGGGACCTTTAAAATCACTTGCTTTTGAATAAAGCGATCCTCAATCCCGAAATTCAGAATTTTATTCGGAAGAATTTAAAAACCGAGCTCACAAGCCTGGTTTTAAAAGGTAGTCCTTTCCCTGAAGTTACCGCAGCCGAGCTGGCGCAGCAAATTTCAGCACTTAAAAAAGCTGAAAAAAAACTGCCGTCCTGGTTCGCACAAAAGAACCTGTATTATCCGCCAAAACTAAATTTGGAACAAACTTCTTCTGAAGCTACCGCTAAATACAAAGCTTCCCTTTTCAAGGCAAAGCGCACTGCCGACCTAACAGGGGGCCTCGGCGTAGATTCTTACTATTTCGCTCAAAATTCAAAAGAGCATCACTATTGTGAACTCAATAAGGATCTTTGCGAAATTGCTGCTCATAATTTCGAAGTTTTAAATCAGATAAATATTAAGGTTCACTGTGGAGATGGCCTGGAATTTCTTAAAAATTCCCCGCTTAAATTTGACTTTATTTACCTGGATCCTGCGCGTAGGGATGATGCCGGCGGAAAGCTTTTTAAACTTGCCGATTGCCTTCCCGATGTTCCTCAAAATTTAGCTCTGCTTTTTTCAAAAACTGAAAAGATCCTTCTAAAAACATCCCCCCTGCTCGACCTTCGGGCCGGATTGCAGGAATTACAGCAGGTGAGTGAGATTCATATCGTTGCGGTAGAAAATGAAGTAAAAGAATTGCTTTGGCTGCTGGAAAAAGACTTTTCTGATTCTCCTCAAATTCACACCGTAAATTTTAAGAAGAAAGGAGATCAATATTTTTCGGGCAATATTGGTGTGGAATTTCAGGCTGAATACAGTCTGCCAAAAAAGTACCTTTTTGAGCCAAATGCAGCTCTTATGAAAAGCGGAATTTTTGATGAATTAGCACAGCAAACCGGGACTCTGAAACTGCATCAAAATTCCCATTTATTTACTTCAGATAAAAGTATAGATTTCCCAGGCAGAGTTTTTCAAATATCTGATATACTTCAATTTAAGCCTTCAGAAATAAAGAAAAAATTCAAATCTAAAAAGGCTCACGTGGCAACCAGAAACTTCCCATTATCGGTTGCTGAAATCAGGAAAAAATTCAGCATTAAAGATGGCGGGGACAGCTACCTGTTTTTCACTACAAATTTGGAGGGAAATCTTATCGTTCTAAGCTGTAAAAAGCTTACCTGAGATCCCGAAATAAAACCGGTTTGCGCTGGTCTTTTGTGAATCTAAGCGCCTCCAGTTCTTCGGCCTGGATTTTCTTTAAATCGGGGCTAACATTCAGGCCAGACTGAAGATGAATTTTTAGATTTTCTACATCCTTAAAATAGTGAGGAATAAGCACGCATAACTCATCGGTTCCTAAGGGATTTGTACTTGCCTCGATTACAAAACCCGGTAAATCCTTATAGGCGTGCAGGCAATTAATAATTTGCTGCGGATATAAACTGGTGCCCCTGTATTTCAGTTTTTGCTGCTTTCGGCCTATAGGACTGCTAATTTTTGCTCCTGAATTTCCACAGCTGCAGCCCCTGCCTAAATATTTCACCATATCGCCCGTAGCGAAGCGTATAAGTGGCATCGTTTGGGTTTGCAAAGGTGTAACCACCAATTCCCCTATTTCTCCCGGTTTAACCTGGTTGCCCCTTTCATCAAGGATTTCAGCATAGATAAGATCTTCGAATATATGATTGCCAGAGTGAAATTTGCATTCGGTAAAGGCGGTAGACATTTCGGTGCTGGCATAGGTGCTAAACAGTTCGATCTCCCAATCCTGTTTAATTCGCTCGCCCAGGGCAGTTAAATTACCTTTTTCATCTCTTAGACTTTCTCCAATGCAAATCGCCGCTTTTACCGAACAGGAATTTAAATCGATTTGGTTGGCCCTTGCATATTCTATCATTTTCAAAAGAAATGAAGGTACTGCCACCAGAAATTTGGGTTTAAAGCGAAGGATAGATTCCCATTGTAAACCCGGCAAACCGCTGCCGGTGCGCACTATCCCGGCTCCCAGTTTTCTTAGGCCTAAAAAATAGGCCATTCCGGCCATAAACCGGCGGTCTAAGGTGGTGGTGATCTGCACCACATCTTCAGGTTTTACCCCCACCTGCTCAAAAGAACGCCGTTCATTCTCGGCCAGGCGGTTTAGATCGGCTTCGTTTAATGCAAAACTCACGGGATTCCCCAGGGTTCCCGAAGTGGTTACAAAGTCTATAATTTCATTCTTCGGAATGCTTATAAAATCTTCGTTGAACTGCTGCAGGTCTTCCTTACTTGTGAGCGGAATTTTACTGAATTCCGCATAATTCTGAATCGATGAAATATCCAGGCCCTCCGCCTTAAATTTTTCCCTGTAAAAAGCTGAATTCCCGGCGGCATATTCCAGCTGCTGCTTTAGTAATTCGAAGTTTTTATTTTCCTTTTTCTGCATTCCTAAATTTTACCCGGTATTTTAAACTCAAAATTTTCGATAGGCCTTTTTGATCATTTTTTCTAAATAGGCTTCCTCCTCTTTGCTGCTCACTTCCCTTCGCAAGGCTTGCTTGTAATTTATTACAGCCTGCTTATAATCTTTCGTTTCGTAATAATAATCTCCCGCCAATGCATAGGCCTTCCAAAAATGGGGATTTAATCGTTTCAGTTCCGTGATTTTTGATTCCTGCGGAAATTGTTCCCTATCGATCGCATCCCTTATTTCACGGCTTAATTTTCGGTATTTCTCATAATTTTTAAAAGCTTGAGAATCTATAAAGGGATCCCGGGCGATATTTTTTTCAGCTGAAGCTACAGAACTCATAACATTTCCGGCCTCGAATTTAGCAAAAACCTCGTCGAGGTCATAGGCTACAAATTCTCCCAGCTGGTAAGGATTGGCCGAAACCCACAGCATATTTTCTGCAGGTTTAAAAACTATCCCGTGATGCGCGAGCAACTGGTTAATTGCCTTCTCATTGCCAAAGCCAAGCTTAGCTCCGGCTAAACCTTCTTTATTGCGCAGCATATTAACGGCGATTTCAGGATTGAGTTTATCGTTTTCCTGAAGCAACTCTGTCATTCGTTCGTAGCGATATTGTGTGTGACTGTTATTTATTGTTTTTTGATTTCTGCGGTCTTCTTTAAAAGCTTCACTTTGAAAATGATTGCTACATATCATTTCATTAGAATTATCGACCTCAAAAACACCAAAATTATTTGGCGACACCTCAATTAGAATTGCTTTATTTTCACGGGCACTTCCCACCATTATAGCTTCAGCTACAAAAACTTCCCGGTTTTTTGCAATTTCAATAGCTTCCGCGGTATTTTCGGCATACTGTAGAATTTCCCGGGCTACCAGGCTCACCGGAGTCTTTGCCTGCAACGGGATGCTGCTTTTCCCAGCGTTAATGGTCACAGTCAAACCTTTTTCATTCATTCCGCTCACCGCGCCTATCATTCCGCCCCAGGTGTACATCATGAATTTATGACCTTTAGCCGGATTGATGAAAGCAGCGATTTTTTCTTCAGCAAATTCATCGCCCACATAGAAATCAAAATTCCTTCCGAGCAATAAACTGCCGTCGGTGGTTTTTTCATCCCAGGCAGCAAAAGAGGTACAACCCACCAGCATTAAATCCTGAAGCGCGTGGCCAATATCGTGAGCGGCGTGATAATAGAGCATTCGCAGGTAGGGCGCAGCGAAATCATCGAATTCTCTGGGAGCAAAACGGGAAACTCCAAAAATCTCCTGCTGATACTCTTCAGGCACGTGTTTGTACATATTGCGATTAAACCAGGCGATGGTTTTTTTTAGAAAATTTCGATAGGAGTCTGAAGGTACCACAGTCTCAATCTGGTTCATAAATGTCCTTTCCTGCCGTTTCATAAGCTCCCGGGTAAGACTTCCCTTGGCCAATCCGCGTTCCAGGGCATCGCCTTCAAGATAAAGTTCCCAAATTCCGAACTCGTTTTTCTGAAGGGAATTTTTTCCCAGGCTAAAATGGTCCTTCGAATGAACCAGTCTTGTTGTATCGATTTGCTCCCAGCCGCCAACCTCAGGCCTGTGTTCCATAGATTTCCTCACCCCGCAGGAATGCAGCGAGATGAACAAAATAAGAATTAGTATAGACTGAAGCTTATTCATTACAATAATCGGCTTAATACGACTATATTGTTTTGTCGGTACTGAATTTCAAAATCCAGGTCGATGATCCAGCGGTAGGAAAATTGAGAGTCAAGTATGATCACTTTCTTCGCATTAAGATTCACTGCCTGCTTCAAAAACTCAAAACCAGCGGCACTGGGTTTACCGCAAATTATAAAAACCTCTTTTCTGCCCAAATTCTCAGGGATCTCATTGATTATCTCTAAATTATAGTTTAAAGATCTGAATGAATTTTTAGCTCTGTTATAAGCCATTTCATCTTCAATATAATTTCTCAACTCAAGCCCTGGTTTTTTATAACTCAAATACAGCGGCAAAATATTATTGGCGCAGCCAAAAAGCAAAACTCTATCGTTCTCCTCTAAAAAGGTGGAAGTTTTTAGGTAGCGTTCTTTCTCTGCGTTAAAAGTTCCTGCAAATTTTCGAAACCGGGGCTTATATCTCAAATTATCGAATACAGCTTCCCGGTAGAATAATTGATCGTTTTCGTAATTGGTTGCCGTAAATAAATTGGCAAATTTAAAAGCCGGTTTCCCTGAATTACGCCTCTCGATAAACAGAAAATTTAATAGCCAGGCCTGTAAGATGAAAACCACCGAAACTGCCGCTATGATTCCAATAACCGACACCACGGCTACCGACTGTAAAGCAGGATGTTTCGCGAAGACCAGGGCGCCCATTCCCAGCAGAGTAGTAAGCACCGACAGTAAGATTGAAGCCTGATAGGTTGGTAAAGCCTCTTTGTTTACATCGTACTCTCTTAAAAATGCATTGGTCATAAAAATGCTGTAATCCAGCCCGAGACCAAAGATAAATGTTGATATAATTATATTTAGAATATTAAATTCAAGGCCTGTCATTGCCATAATACCCAGGGCTATAACCCAGCTCCCTGCTACGGGTAATAAACTTAGAACTGCCAATTCAAGATTGCGATAGAAAAGCAACAAAATCACAAAAACTGCAATGAGGGAGTAAAAAATTAAGCGATTAAAATCCTGTTTTAAATCTCCGAGAAAATTTTCATTAATCTTTACCCGGTCGAGAATAGTAACGCCTTCCTGTTCTTCGAATAATTTATAGATCTCACTGGCGCGTTCTTCCCCTAATTGCACCTGGCTTATCACCGTTGCGAATCCGGGAGATTGTGAAATGAAATCGCTTAAATAAAGTCCGGAATTGTTTTGATAATCTTCGAGATAAATCCCTTCAAAATTTTTGTCTAACTGAGCATAGAAATATTGAAAACTCTCGGGTTTAAATCCGAAATTTCCTGAAATATCAATGAGATCGTTTTCCAGTCTATCTTTTTTTGAATCATTCCAATAGCGTTTCCAACGATTTATGCGCTCCCGTTGCAAATCGGTAGAAAGCACTACCCCGCCGATGCTGCTGTAGTTTTCGATAAGTTCATTTTTGCGTAATTCCCGCAAATTTTCATATAACTGGGAATTTCGCAACAAAGCTTCGTCTATATCATTTCCGTAGGCCACCAACTGAAGATTTTTCTGGTTTCTACCGGCAATTCCAGTAACCCGCTCTTCAGTCTCCCTTAGTTTTTCAGGCTGAAAATTTAAGGCCGTGATATCTGAATTAAATTCCACCCGATTAAAGAAAAACAGGCTAATCAATAACAGCGCAAGCATAACAATCACAACAGGCCTGAATTTATAGAACCTGTAAGCTGAAATCCGATCGAGAAAACCCGGCTTCTCTAAACTTATATTTTGTGGAGCCTGATATAATTGCGGAATTAAAACCAGCGCAAAAAGCGAGGCGGCGACCAAAGAGATTGCGGCAAATAATCCCAAATCCTGAAGCGCCGGACTTTTCAGAAAAATCAAACACAAAAATGCCGTGGCGGTGGTGATACTACTCATTAAGACCGGCTTGGTAACCTCCCTGTAAAGTTGTTCCACATCCCGATTATTTCTGAAATGCGTGAGTATATGCAGGGCATAATCCAGGCTAACTCCTACCAGCACCGCTCCAATTCCCAATGCGATGGCCGAGATTGCAGGCTTTACCAAAAAAAGTATGGCCAGGGCAAATAATCCTCCTGCCAGCCCGGGAACAAAGAGGATAAGAGGCACGTATAATTTTCGGTAAAAAACTATAAGGACTACCAACAAAATCGCAAGGGCGATCGAGATGGTGTATTTTATGTCATTTTTAATTTGTTTGGCATTGGCCAATGAATACAAAACCCCTCCAAAATACTCCCCGCGGGTTTCGGGATAAGTAGCTTCCAGGGAAGCCATAATACGATCGAGTTTTTGAACGAATTCGGCATTTTTATCGGTTTCTGAAGCCGGGTATTTCGGGTCTACAAACAGCAATAAATGCCGGTCATCTTTGGTGAGGAGAAAGTCGTTGTAGAGATAAAAATCACCTCCCACCTGCAACTCCCTGAGTTTGCTTAAACCTAAAGTAGTTATGGAAAGTGGGTCTTTAAAAATAAATTCTTTGGTGACCAGGCCGGTAGGGCTCACAAGATTCACATAGTTATCTCTAAGCCTTTCAGCAATACTATCTCTGTCCAGGCGGGCTTCAATGGCTTCGTAGTCGCTGGCATTTAGAAAAAGGGGTAGATTTTGATAGACAAAATCGTAAACATCCAGCATATTATCTTCGGCCACGTGACCCTGAATACGGTCTATGTACTGCGGAAGTTCTTTTTTGACCGAGTCTAAAAATGAACGGGCAAAAAGGCTTAGGCGGTGCCGGTTGGTTTCTTCTCCGGTTGAAGAAATGCTGATGATGATCTTATCTGAAAATTCATTCTGATCCAGAATTTTTCTGGTGATCTCCTGTTTTTCTCCTTCAGGAATCAACCTGGAAACATCTTCTTCCAGCGTTATTTTTGAAGCTAAAAATCCGCAAAGAGCTAAAAACAGGAATAAAAGGGCAAAACCGGGAATTCTGTTTTTCCGAAATAGATAATAGATTTTTATAAAGATTCGGTGCATCTAGGGCTTTACCACCTGTTTTTGATTAGACACCGAAAATAAGAAATAAAAGACAATCCATAGGAAAAGGGCCACTACGCCTGCCAGGGCAAAACTTCCCAAAATATATTGTCCGAGACTGAGAAGAATATCGTTGGCCGAATCAAAATCTTCGGGTCTTAGCTCCCATTGAATTCCGTTTCCGGTTACCAAAGAACCTGCCTGGTAACTGGCATAAATAATAAACGGAATAAGTGGAGGAATGCTAATATTTGAGAACAAAAAGGCCACTACTTTATTCAATCTAAAGATCGCGGCCAGGCCAAAGACCAGCAAAGTATGCAACCCCCAAAAAGGTGAAATTCCCACAAAAACGCCCAGTGCAATGGCAGCAGCCTTTTTATGTGCCGGTTCCTGGCTTTTTATAATATTCTCTTTCCAAAACCTTCCGAAGCCTTTTCTCCTGAAATCCTGATAAGTGTCACGGGGGTGTATATAAAAGAAACTCACCAGCACAAACCACATATAAAGAATTGTGATCCTGGTGATATCCCAAAATGGCCTGAAATGAGTTACCCTATTCTCTTCATAAAAAACCTTAATCGGTACATTGCGCACCTTAACCTTTCGCCAGGCAGATTTTACAATGATCTCAATTTCGAGCTCAAATTTGTTGGTGTAAAGCTTAATATCATTCACAACTTTTAAGGGATAAAGCCGGTAACCGCTTTGAGTATCGCCCAATTGAATCCCTGTTACGACCAAAAACCAGAAATTTGAAAATTTATTTCCTGTAGTGCTTTTGCCCGGAATGCCATCCTGGCCCATATTGCGATCGCCTACCAGTAAAATTTCGGTGTCTTGGTCCTTATTTTCAAGTTCGGTTAAAAAGATGTCGAGATCATCGGGATAATGCTGCCCGTCTGAATCTATAGTCACGGCATATTCATAACCCAAATCTTCTGCCAGCTGAAAACCTGATTTTAAGGCTTCCCCTTTTCCGCGATTTTCAGGAAAGTGATGAATGTGAATTTTACCTGTAAACTCCTTTAAAATTTCTGAAGTAGCATCGGTTGAACCATCGTTCACCACCAGGATCTGGTTAGTATACAATAAAAGGTCTTGCAGCACACTGGCCAGACTTTTTTCGTTATTGTAAGTAGGCACGATGATACAGCAATTTTCAGATTCAAATCTATGCTGGTATATTGGAGTTTTGCTCAATATAATTATTTTTTAATTTGATATATAGCGCTAATTTTAAGCGAATTACCCAGGTTGTTTTTAGCTATACCTTTAAGTTTAATTTCGTCTTCCAGTTGCTCTATTTCAGACTCAAGAATAAGCTGGTTTTCCTCTTCGGGATTTACCACTGCCAGAAACTTTACATTCGAAGCCTTCTTTAGTGCCAGTTTTTTTCCGGTAAACCGCTCGGCCTGCTCCTTGAACAATTGCATTAAAATTACGCCGGGGGTAACGGGTCTTCCGGGAAAATGTCCCTTGTAAATATCGTGGGAAGCATTGATTTTAATCTGGCTAATGCACCTATTCCCCTCGGTTTGGGAAGATTCCAATTCGCAAAAATCTACTAATAACATATCGCCCGGTTTAGTTTACTAAAATAGACAGAATATTAGGAAATTAAAGGAAGCTGCAACTTATTTTTCGAGGCTAAAAACCGAATCGGGAATGTTTGAATTTATTTGGGTGTTGCGAATTTCTATATGGGTATAATCCCCGGCCTCCTCTATTAGTTTAACCGAGTTTAACAGGCCTTCGCCATCAAAACTCAGTTCAATTTCCTTAAAAAACCGGGAAAGTTGTGGGTCGCCGGGTTTCATATTTGCCCTTATAAAGTCACCATCCCGGGTATAAGTAGTTTCAAAATTATCCTGGTCCAGAACCAGGCTGCCATCTACACTGGCTGAAATTAGTTTTCCTATCTTTTCGAACAATTTATTACCCGCAGGCATAGCCTGGCTTTTTTTGCCTTCGTTCTCTATATGTAATTCTCCATTTTTAAAAAGGAGTTTATAATTATAGGGCGTCTCATATTCCCACTTTAGCAAATCGGGGGCTTTAAAATAAATTTTTCCACGGCTTTGGCCATTATCTTCTATCATAGCCATATGCCGGGTTTGAGTAAAATCGGCTTGCAGGCTTTTAACCGAGCTTACCTTTTCCACAACTTTCTCCCTGAAGTTTTCTATCTCCCCCTCATTTAGTTTCTGGGCCTGTAATGAAGTTCCCAGGCCTAAAAACATCAAAATTAAGCTAAGTGTACGCATTGATTTTCAGTAATTTATCGAGTCTAACGACCTCGTATTTTTTTTCCTGCAGCAAAAGCAACAACCGTTCCAATACAGCTGCGGTTTTCTCATTATTATCGTGGAATAAAATAATTGCCCCGGGTTTAATTCTTTTTTTTACCCGTTTAAAGATAACTTCTTCTGAAGATAAAACCGCATCGAACGAACGTATACTCCAACCTATGGAGGTCATTCCTGTAGCTTTAAGGGCATCTCTGGTCTTGGGACTCACAATCCCAAACGGAGGCCTGAACAATCTCAAATTTAATCCTGAAGCTTCATACGCCGCTTCATTGCAGGCTTTGATCTCTTCGATTAATTGCCGGCGACTTAAAGCCCCCATTAACCGGGTATGGCTAAAGCTGTGATTGCCTACGATATGTCCTTCAGCAATTATTTTCTGAAAAATTTCGGGTCTGGCTTTAATATTTTTCCCGATACAAAAGAAAGCGGCTTTTACCTCAAACCGCTGTAAAACTTCCAGGATGGCCAGGCTTTGTTCGGCTGGCCCATCATCAAAACTAAGTGCAATTTGCTGCTGCCTGATCCCGGGATTAGAGTTCAGTGACTTTACAAAAAAATTGAAGCGAACATTGGTAGAAACGGTGATTAGGAAAATCACATAGAGTATTGCAAGGCCGGGAATAATCCAAAAAGAAATCAATCCCAAACCCGCCAGGACAAGCCCGAGCAGCAATAAGAAAACCATCGCGACCTGTAGATACTTAAATTGCACGTAGCAGAATTAATCCGTGATTCTTAGCAAGATACTGATTGTAGATGAGAATATTTTTAATCTTTCCTGGCTCCACCGAATTTACTCGGAAGACCTCAGGAATAACGCCTGTTTTCAAAATTCTACAAGCCTGAAAAACAGCGTAACCCGATACCGTATCATATTCTCCACAAAGTGGTTTCCAGGCCAGGCAGGTGGTATTTTTAAACCGGTCACTTATCAAATCATCGTAATAGAAATCATAATTTGCATCGCCATTTTTACCCAGCATTAAAAGATCTATATCCTCTAATTTCATTTGATTTTTAGACAGGAACTTTTCAATAGTCTGATCTATGTTTTTGACAGTCAAATGAAGCTGGGAGTCAAGCAGTTCAGCATAAGAGCCGGGATTTGCAGTTGACCCTAAAACAAAAAAGTGAGCTCCTTCTGAAACTATGGTACCCGAAGTTTGATTTTGCAGAAGATCAAAATTCTTAATCCTGTCTTGCTTGATCTGCCCGTCCAGCTTCATAAAGCCGGTGATCTTTTCTGATATCTCTTCAACCCCTCCTACTAAAACCGACTGAGGCTCATCATTTTCAGCAAAAATCAACTGAGCCTCCAAAATTGCCGATTCCAGAGAACCAGAATTTTGAGAATAGCTAAGGTTATGCTTTTTGCACTTCAAATGCAGGGCTATTTGCCCACCTACCGTGTTATGTGTAGATTGGATAAAGGCAGTAGGACTTAGCAGCTCTTCTTCCCGCTCCAACATTTCCTGAAGAAATTTTTCAGTATCCTGTTTGCAGCCCTGTCCTGTACCTGTGATGATGGCCGAAGGCATTTCTACTCCGGCATCGCTCAAGGCCATTCTTGAAGCCGATATTCCCATTTTCACAGCTTTAGACATTCGTCTTAAGGCCATTGGTTTGATAAACTGCTTATAATCGGGATCCAGGGCCGGGATAATATTTTGGTGGTAGACCATAAAATCTTTCTCTTCGGTGGCATCGGCCGGTTGGGAACTAATCGAAGCTATTCCGTTTATATAGATTTTAGAGCCCATCTTTGCTGAATATTAATGAGGTGCAATTTCCGCCAAAGCCGAAAGAGTTAGAAAGCACGTAGTTTAAAGCCTTATCAGAAAGCCTGGCCTCGGGCTGCATATTCAACTCTGGAATAGAATTCTCAAAATTCAAATTCGGAAAGACTTTTCCCTGCTCAAGAGCCAGCAGGCTAAAAACCGCTTCTACCGCACCGGCGGCAGCCAGGCAATGTCCGGTAAATGCCTTTGTAGAACTAAAAGCCGGAACTACCTCCCCAAAAATGCGTTTTATAGCCCTGCCTTCTGAAAGGTCATTATTTAAAGTGGCGGTCCCGTGGGCATTGATATAATCTATATTTCCCGGGGAAATTCCTGCAGTTTCAAGAGCTTTCTTCATCGCTAAAAAAGCTCCTTCTCCCTCTTCGGAAGAGGCGGTTTGATGAAAGGCATCGTTTGCATTTCCATAACCGCATACCCGGCCCAACACCGGTTTTCCCTTTAATTCTTCCTCAGCTTCCAACACCAGGTAGGCCGCTGCTTCCCCAAGGTTAAGCCCTTTTCGGTTAGCATCAAAAGCCCGGCAATTTTCATCGGATAGAATCATCAGGGAATTGAATCCGTTTAAGGTAAATTTGCTCAGACAATCGCTTCCGCCCACGATTAGCCTTTTTACTTTCCCGGTTTTGATGAGCCTGGCGCCGGTCATTATCGCGTTGGCTCCCGAAGAACAGGCCGTGCTGATATTGCTCACGAGCCCGGATATGCCAAAATATTCGGCAATTTTTTCAGTGGTAAAGCCGGGATGCTGCGCCTGTATCCATTTATGGGAAGCCAAATTATTCTCAAATTCATTGAAATAACGTTCAGTATAATCTATACCTCCCACACTGGTTCCCGAAATTAAGGCGGTTTCAGCATCAATTTCAAGCCCCGATTGTTCCAGGGCTTCTTTTATCGCAAAAGTGGCCAGCAAAGCGGCACGGGTATAGGAATGATCTTCAGGAAGGGATAACATCGAAGCAAATTCTTTATCGCTTATTTTGATCTCGCCCACCGGGAGAGTGCTATGCCTAGTTTTGAGAATTTCAGGTTTGGAAAGCCCCGATCGGGAATTTAATAACGCTGCTAGATTTTCTTCTTTAGAGCGGCCAGACGCCGAGATAATCCCCATTCCGGTAACGGCTACTCCCCTGCTCATATTTTATTTTGTGCGGTTTGCCTCAATAAATGCAGCCATTTGATCTATTGAAGTAAAAATCTCACGGCCCTGCGCAGGATCGCTCAATTTAATGCCGTAATCTTTCTCAAGAAGTACGATTAACTCCAGGGCATCTATAGAATCCAGGCCAAGACCATCGCCAAAAAGCGGCTCATCGCTGGAAATATCGCTAACTTCCAGGTCTTCAAGGTTTAATTGTTCTATAATACTCTTTTTGAGTTCGGTATGCAGATCTGTCATTTTAAGAATGGTATAATTTGGAGAGGTTTTCTGCAGAAAATTTGATGTTTCCTGCTGAAGATACCCGGCACAAAAATACATCATATTCCCCATTTTCCAAGTTTAGCCAGCCGCAAAGTGCTTCTGAAGCTTTGCCTGAACTCAAAACAGTAGAAGCATAGTGCTTCAAAAGTTCTGCATCAATAGCTTCAGAAATAAAAAATGCATTTTCGCTTTGAAGTTTATGTCGAATACTGATTTCCCCTAACACAATATTCGGCAGGGTATACACAAACAAAGCCGGAGAGGCAAAACTGCGGGTAGATTCCTGGAATTCCCTGTCGGTCTCCAGACTCGAAGCCGAATTTGCAAAAATCAGGGCCGTATCTTCCCGGAATTTTCCTTTTTCCGAAAGAATTTCGGTCGCTAAAAATCCCAGTTTGGAAAGGCCATCCATTTTATGAAATTTCGGATAATCCAGGTCAAGCTTTTTATAAATCTCCTTCAAAAATTTGGGAAGAGACAGGTTTTCATCATCCCTAAAGAAAACCTGACCTGAATGCTCTACCAGGCCATTTTTAAGGCGAACCCAATCTTCAATAAATAATTTTAGCTCTTCCTTATTATCCTTTAAAACCGGGACTTTTCCTGGTTCTTTTTTAAATACCAAAGCGAGATTGCAGCCGCCAAAGCCTGATGCGGTTTTTAGGGCATAGGTTATATTTTTATATTGTACCTCCTTGATTATATTCAGCGCTTTTGAAGTGCCTTTTTCCTCAAAACCCGGGCTAGGATACAATTTTTTATTTAACAGCGTATGTTTCGTAAATATGCTTTCCAGTAAGGCTGAAGCCCCCAAAGTATGCCCAAAATAGCCTTTAAAACTATTTAAGGGCACCCTTCCTAACCCGGCACGGTTAAAGGCAATAGCCTCCATTTCGTCGTTATAAAGTGTGGCCGTCCCGTGAGCAGAAATGAAACCGATTTCACCGATGTTGATTTTTACTTCAGCAAATGCATTTTCTATACTTTTCAAAAGCCCTTCCCCGGTACGGGAGGGACCTGAGATATGATTGGCATCGTTGGCCGTGGCATCTGCAATTAAACTTACCACTTCTCCTTTTTGAACAATCTCAGTGCTTAAAAGCATCGCCGCCGCAGCTTCTCCCAAACTTATGCCATCACGATTTTTTGAAAAAGGCATACAGGCTCTTGTACTAATAGCCTGAAAAGAATGAAAGCCCGAAAGCACAAAATCACTGCAAATATCACCTCCAACCACAAACACATTTTTCAGGTTTTGGCTATGGCAAAGTCTGCGGGCTACGGCCAGGGCCAGTCCGCCCGAGATGCAGGCATTTGATAGGATAACGGGCTCCTGGGAAAACCCGAAAAAGCCGGCGATAACTTTAGCAAGTTCAGCCAGATAAATTCTTTTCGCGGGAAATTCTCCGGGTTCATCCAGCAAATCTATATTTCCCTTAGTGGTGGAAAGGATTAGCCCGGTTTCAGAAGGATTTAAACCCGGATTTTTTTCCAGGACATTAGCTACTGCCAGCAGCATCATTTGTTCCAGCCTGGTAAATCTTTCAGGATCACCAATTTTGCTGAATTCGGTTTTTAATTTTTCAGCAGCGATAACCCCTGCATAACCCGATTGGCCCGAGGCAGATTCGTAAGGCTCCAGGGCCGATTTACCCTGCTCCACGGCTTTGAGATTTTCTTCTGTCGAAAAACCAAGCGGAGAAATAATGCAATCGTCAAGTAAATACAATGCTTTCATTAAAGCAGGCCCATTTTCTTTTTCCATTCAGCAAAAAAAGGCGGATTGTTTAGTGCCATCTGCCCTTTTTCATCTAAAAATACCTGAAGCGTCTCCCCGGTACAAATCAGTTTCCCGGCCTTAAAAATTTCGTACTTAAAGCACATCTTCGCCGCGGCCGAATTGATAAAATGCGTATGCACTTCAAAGGCATCGCTGTATTTTAAAGGAAGTTTATGTTCACAGCTGGATTTCACGATAGGCGTAGAAAAACCTTCGGCCTTCGCATCGAGATAAGAAATACCGTGTTGCCGGCAAAAATCCTCACGGCCTTCTTCAAAATATTTCAGATAATTCCCGTGCCAAACGACTTGTAAAGGATCGCATTCGTGGAACCTCACCTTAAGTTCAGATATCGTATGCAATGATTTTTCGAGCATTAATCTACCGTTACGGTTTTCATTTCTGAAGTAGCCAGCAATTTCCCGGCTTCATCTCTGGTCTCGGCACCTACAGAAGTGACATTTAAAAACTCCTGAAGAATTTCAACTTTGGTGATCAACTTCTCTCCAACTTTTGGCAGGGCGAAAATCTCTACCGATTTAATAGCGCCTATAAACCCGGTTTTGGGTTTATCAAGCCCCAAAAGTTTTCCCTGGTAACCACGCCAAAGCGACATACTTTGAGCCATATGCTCGATAAGCCCGGGCTCTGAAAACTCGCCTTCTTCTACCAGAATATTTTCTTTCGGAATGCTAAAAGCAGTGACCCCGGTTTTATCGGTAAATTCCAGCAACCCATCTACCATAACAAAGGGAGGCTTCTGCGGAATTAACTCCAGGATTCGCTTAGGATCAAGAATGGGTTCTTCGAGTAAATTTTCTGCCATAGTTCAGGTTTAACTGAAATCGTTCCAATAATCATAATAATTATACCACTGATGCGGATATTTCTTCAGCATAAATTCCAGGTTTTCAAGATAGGCTTTTAATAGAATTTTCGCATCATTTTTTTCAGGATTAAAGGGCCTGGCGTAAAAATGATAATGAAATTTCTTCTCCCTCATAATGTGAACAAACAACACCGGAATTTCTTTTCTAGCCGCTAATTTAAAAGGCCCCTGCGGATATTTACGCAGAATTCCCATAAATTCTTCTTCAAAGGTTTTAACCCCTTCCACATACCTGTCGGCAGCAAAAACCAGAAGCTCATTGTTTTCCAGGGCCTTATTCATTTCAAAAATATGGCTAAGATCTTCTTTGATCGTGATCAATTTTATAGCCGATTGCCCTGTTACAGAGTCCAGGTAATTTTTGATTTCTTCATGTTCCTGGTCGGTAAGCACGAGATTTACAATGGTATGATCGTGACGATCGTCAAAAAAATGTTTGGCTAAATTGAAATTCCCGATGTGAGCGGTAAGTAAAATCCCTCCTTTTTTCTGCTTCAGTAAGGCTTCGATATGATCTATACCATCGAATTCGAAAGTATATTTTTCTTTCATTCCGGCAGCGATGGCCACACGGTCCAGTTGAATTCTTCCGAAGGTAAAATAACTTTTATAAATATTCAAGGCTGCAGAAACCCGGGAATAGCCCAAACGTCTTCTAAATAGAAAATACACGCTTTTGGTGGAATTCCAGGCGGCAACTATAAAATAGAGCGCCACAAAAAGCAACACAAAGTAGGAAGCGTAAAGCCCAAAATTTTTTATGATAAAAACATAAATCCTGAAGCCAAGCACCGTGCCCCGCGATTGCCCCTTCCAGTTCGCCATAGTCTAGGTATAAAGCCCCCCGTTAATATTGATCACTTCTCCGGTGATATAGCTGGCCTTGTCTGAAGCCAAAAAGCTCACCAAATCGGCTACTTCTTCGGGATTTCCAAACCGATTTAGCGGGATGAGTTTTTTTAGTTCTTTCTCGTCGAAACCAGAAGTCATATCTGAAGTGATAAAGCCCGGGGCCACTGCATTTACCGTAACTTTCCGCTTCCCGATTTCCTGGGCCAGCGCCTTGGTGGCGGCGACCACCGCACCCTTAGCCGCCGAATAGTTTACCTGGCCTGCATTTCCTTTTAACCCCGAAAGAGATACTATATTGATAATTCGCCCATAGCGCCTGCCCAGCATCTCCTTCAAAAGCGGTTTGGTCACATTGTAAAATCCGTTAAGGTTGGTATTAATCACCTGTTGCCAGTCTTCAGGTTTCATCCACATAAACAATCCGTCACGCGTAATCCCGGCATTGTTTACAATCACCTGAATTTCTGCCTCAGGATGAGTTTTACTGAAATTTTCCAGGGCTATTTCTGCAGCTTCGGTATTGGCTACATCAAACTGAAGCAGCACACACTGCACTCCCTCCTGCTCGATTAGATGTTTGGTTTCTTCAGCAGCTGTGGTATTGGAATTATAATTCAACAGAATATTATACTGCAGTTCTTTCGCCAGTTTTAAGGCAATGGCTTTTCCAATTCCGCGAGAGGCACCGGTAACCAGGGCGTATTTCATAAAAATTTAATTTCGCTCAAAAATAAGAAATCCTTTTTAAGACGAAACTCCCCGCCGGGAGTAATAAAAAAGTCCTGCTTTTGGCAGGACCTGTGAAGTTTCAAACGTTAAAAAACGATTCTTTTTACTCTGAAATCTCTTCGGTAGCAGGAATAGAATCGTTCACTGTGGTTTCTGTTTCCATAGTGTCAATAGCAGGAGCAGCCTCGGTTTCTTCTTCCATAACAGGAGTTTCAACATTTAGTTCAGCTTGCTCACCCGAAGTTTCGGTTTCGGTTTCCTTACAGGAAACTAAACTGCTTAGCATTACAAGTGCAAATGCACCCAATACAACTTTTCTCATTATTAAAATTAGATTAAAAACACGCGAATGTATGCTATTTTTTAATACGAAAATCAGCGGTATGAAAAATTATTAAGAAATTAACTACAGTTCCTCCTCCAGCACTTCCCAAACGGTTTCAGCCATTATTTTTTGACCTTCGGCGGTAGGGTGAATTCCATCCTGCTGATTCAGATTCGGATCTCCAGCTACGCCTTCCAAAAGAAACGGAATCAGTACCAAATCATTCTCCCGGGCAAGCTCGGGAAACATTTCCCTGAATTCCCGGGTATACTCTTCTCCCATATTAGGCGGAATTTGCATCCCGGCCAGGATAATTTGAACCCCGGGATTATTATTTTCTACCCTGTCTATGATTTCCTGCAAATTTTTTCGGGTCTCCTCAATTGGCACTCCGCGCAAACCATCATTAGCTCCCAGTTCAAGCACAAAAACATCAACCTGTTGGTTCAATACCCAATCGAGCCGGTTAAGCCCACTAGCCGTGGTTTCTCCACTTAGTCCGGCATTCACCACCTCGTAGTTTAGACCTAAAGAATCTATTTTTTGTTGAATATGCGCCGTATAAGCTTCTTCTGGATCCAGGCCCAGGGCAGCAGTTAAACTGGTGCCGAAGAATACGATGCTTTTTTTAGAGTTTTCGGGTTGTTGATTTTCCTCTTTGGCTTCAGTGGCAGTTTCTTCTTTTTGTTTGGTTTTTTCTCCGCAGGAATTCAGCATAATAAGACCAACCAATGAAGCGATAAGCAACAAGTTTTTCATAGCAAGGGGTTTAATCGAAATCATTTCTTTATTTTGTCTTTCTTCAGAAAGAGTTAAAAGATGGCTAAGATATTAAAGGTTGAGCACTTAGAGAAGAGCTATTCCAGCGGAAGCAAAAATCTCAAAGTTTTACAGGATGTAAGTTTTGAAGTCGAAGAACGCGAGAGCTTTGCCATTGTAGGCCCCTCGGGTAGCGGGAAAACTACCTTATTGGGCATTTGTGCCGGCCTGGACCACCCAGATTCCGGAAATGTGGAATTATGTGGGGTCTCCCTCGAAAAGCTTTCTGAAGATGAACGCGCCCTGTTACGCAACCAAAAAACAGGATTTATTTTCCAGGATTTTCAACTCCTGCCAAGTCTTACCGCACTGGAAAATGTGGCAGTACCGCTCGAATTACAAGGCGACAAAAAGGCCAGAAAAGTAGCTAAAAACCTGCTTGGCAAAGTTGGCCTGGGAGACCGATATGATCACTACCCTTCTCAACTTTCGGGTGGGGAACAACAACGGGTAGCCGTAGCCCGGGCTTTTTCCAATAACCCCTCTATACTTTTCGCCGATGAACCCACGGGAAACCTCGATGCAGAAACCGGGGAAAAGATCGTAGAACTTCTCTTTGAACTCAACCAACAGCTGGGCACCACCCTGGTGATTATCACCCACGATATGGAGCTGGCACAAAAGACCCAACGGGTTTTATGTCTTAAAGGAGGAAAAATAATTGGAAATGCCCAAAATAGCCTGTAGATGAAAGATCAACTTCAAAAGCATCGAAAACCGGGTATAAAGTGGCTTATGAAAATGGCCTGGAGAGATGGCTGGGCCAGCAGACGCAAATTGTTTCTTTTTATGGCTTCCATCGTTCTTGGGATAGCCGCCGTGGTTTCGATCCAGTCTTTTGGGGAAAGTCTTAAAGATAATATCGCCCTGCAATCAAAAGCCTTAATGGGTGCCGATTTCCGGATAGATAGCAATGCTCCGCCAAACGAAAGAGTGCAGGAAATTATTGATAGCCTCGGGGGATATGAGGCCCGGGAAATAAGCTTTCCTTCTATGGCCGCCTTCCCTGCAAATGGAAGCACTAAACTAGTGCAGGTTAGAGGTATAGAAGGTGATTTTCCGCTTTATGGCGAACTGGAAACCGAACCCAGGACTGCCGCCCGCAATTTTAAAGAAACCTCTGGCGCTTTGGTAGATGCCACTTTAATGATTCAATTAAATATTGCCCCGGGAGACAGTATTAAAATTGGAAGAATTCAATTACCTGTTGCGGGGGCCCTCAAATCGGTGCCTGGAAGTACAGGATTGTTTAGTTCGGTTGCCCCACCGGTTTTGATTCCTTACTCATTTATAGAAGAATCTGGCCTGGTGCAAACCGGAAGCCGAATTGGCTACGATTTTTATTTTAAAGCCAAACCCGGGATGGACCTGGACAAGCTCGATGCTGCGATCGCCGATGAACTCGATACTCAAAACGCCGATCTCGATACGCATACTTCTACCAGCGAACGTATGGGCAGACGCTACGAAAACTTCGGGAAATTTCTGAATTTGGTGGCTTTTATCGCCCTGCTTCTGGGTTGTGTGGGAATTGCCAGTGCAGTAAATATCTATATAAAAGGAAAGCTGCGCAGCGTTGCAGTATTAAAATGTCTGGGCGCCAGCAGAAAGCAGAGTTTTCTTATCTACCTTATTCAAATCGCCGGAATGGGACTTTTAGGTGGAATCGCCGGAACTATTATCGGACTCTTACTGCAACACTTATTTCCTTTATTTCTTGGCGACTTAATTCCGGTTGAAGTAGAACTTGGATTTTCGCCTCTGGTTATTTCGATGGGCTTATTGCTAGGCATTTCTATGTCGGTACTATTTGCTTTATATCCGCTTATGGGGACTTTAAGGGTTTCGCCACTGCAAACTCTAAGAGTTCAGGATGACGGGAAATCCAAATCGGGAATGGCAGGAAAACTTGTTTTTGGTGGAATAATTTTGTTTGTGTTGTTGTTCTCTTATTGGTTATTAAGAGACTTGCGATATTCCTTTAGCTTTTTACTGGGAATTAGCATCACCTTCGCGATTCTTGCAGGAATTGCCGGCCTGTTTATGAAGTTCATCAAAAAGAATTTCCCCTACTCCTGGGGCTTTACCGCCAGGCAAAGTTTGCTCAACCTGTTTAGGCCACAAAATCAAACCCTCACCTTAATTCTGAGTATTGGAGTGGGTACATTTCTTATAAGCACTTTGTATTTCACCAAAGATGTCCTGCTTGCCCAGGCTAACCTGGAAAACGGAATGGAAAGTCCCAATGTGATTTTGCTGGATGTTCAGAAACAACAAAGAGATTCGGTAGCCGAGACCATAATAAACCGGGACCTGAAACTTATCGATGATATTCCAATCGTTACCATGCGTGTAAGCAGCATTAATGGCAGGCCGGTAAATGAATTGAAAGAAGACAGTACGGTTCATATAAATCGGTGGGTTTTAAATCATGAATTCAGGGTGACCTACAGGGATTCTCTGGTTACTTCTGAAGTTTTGGAGGCCGGCGAATGGACGGGATCGGTTTCAGGAGAAGGGCTGGTTCCTGTCTCTGTTAGCGATAATTTTGCTGAAGATGCCAAAGTAAGTGTTGGCGATCAATTAGATTTCAACGTACAGGGAGTGATTCTAAAAACCCGGGTGGGCAGTATTCGCACAGTAGACTGGAGCAGAATGCAAATGAATTTTTCCCTGGTATTTCCCGCAGGCGTATTAGAAAATGCGCCCCAGTTCAGGGTGCTAACCACCAAGGTGATAGATGAAGCCGAATCGGCCGGGCTGCAGCAACTCCTGGTTCAAAGATTTCCAAATATCACCGTGATTGATCTTCGGCAGGTGCTAACCGTCATTGAAGGCTTGCTGGAAAAAATTTCCTGGCTAATCAACTTCATGGCATTTTTCAGCATATTTACCGGGATCATAGTTTTGCTAGGCGCGGTACGTACCAGTAAATTTCAGAGAATTCGGGAAAGTGTATTATTAAGAACCATTGGCGCCACCGGAAATCAAATTCTCAATATCGCTGCGCTTGAATACCTGTTTTTAGGCCTTTTGGGTGCCTTGTCTGGAATTTTGCTTTCTTTGTTAAGCAGTCTGCTGCTGGCCTGGCTGCTGTTTGATACTGTTTTTGTGCCTTCACTAATTCCGTTCCTGGTGCTGTTACCGGGAATCGTAATTCTCGTTTTGGCCATTGGACTTTCGAATTCGGTAAGCGTGATTAAAAGCCCACCCCTGCAGGTACTTCGGAAAGAAGCCCGCTAAATTATAGTTTTGGTTCCAACCATAAAAAGCCCATTGCGAATACAAAAATGGCAAAAAACCAAAGCCTTTCTACAGGTTCTAAATTTGATCTTGCTGAAGTTTCCTGCACCTGTTGATTGGAGAAAAACCGCAGATTTTCCTTAAAATCGGCATTTGCTTTTAAGTCTTTTAAAGCCTCCCGGGGGTGTACATAAAAATCAAATCTGGCCTTGCTATCCTGCTCCAGCTCAAGCCTGTGCCAGCCGGGTTCCAGGGGATGAAATTCCCCCTGCCAGATTTCTTCCCGGTATAAATCCTGTTTTAGCGGAAGCAATCGGTTTTCCCGGTCCCGTACTCTCGGGGTTTCAATTTGGGTTTGTATTGAAAATTCAAAAGGCTCATCCTGAAAGGCCCATTTTTGACTCTCCCAGGAAATACCGGCATCTGCCCGCTTGCCAATTTTTTCAAGAATATGAGTCCAGTACTTTTGATAATTTTCGGTTTCACCTTTCAACCGAAGCTGCCAGCTGTCGATAAATAGACTCATTCCAATACGGCCAAAACCTTTTTTGAAATAAGCCGAATGCAAACCGGTTTCAGAACTAAAAATGGGTTCAATTTCTCTTTCAGCTTTTATGCGGTAATTTTGAGTTTCCAGATTGATGGCCGGAAGTTCTACCGGTGAAATTTCATTTCCGGCAACGGCTTCAAAATCAAAAACCGAAAACCTCCCGGCCCGGTTAAGCTCTGAAACACCGCCCTGAATAAAAAGTCCCAGGCCGTCATTCTTTATACTTTGCTCTAACGCGCTAACTTCAGACGCTGCCAATGAATTAAGCATTCCTGCATCGCTAATCAGCAAATCGAAATTTTCCAAAAAGGCTCCACTTAATCTTTGAAAATTTTCGTCATTGGTATTAAAGGCCTCATACTTATAGCGACCGGCAGTGATGCGACTTTTTACCAGAACTTCGTGACCAGCCTCTGCAAGTAAATTTTTGAGATTACGGGTTTCAAAATTGGGGAAACTATTCAGCATTAGAATTTTCAGGTTTTGCGCTTCAATAATTTTAATCGGTAAATATTCGGTTTTTATAGGATCTCCCAGGCTATCCTCAATGCTCAAAGTGTACAGGAAATTTCCTGGCAGTTTAGCTTCGGCCTGCAATTCAAAATCAATTTCTTCCTTTTGCAGAATAATTGAATCCCATACCTGTTTTCCGGGATCTTTTAAAAATATTCGATCGCCCAAATTGGCACTTTTATATAAAGTTTTAATTTTTATACTGTCTCCCGGCTTAAACTCCGGCTTATAATGTATTTCAAGTAATCCCGAGCCCGGAGCTACCGGTAGAAAATTCGATGCTGTATTTTCCAGCTGCAATAATTCGTAAGATTTAAAACCTTGCCCCAAAACAAAAACCTTTTTCGCATTGTTTACGGCGTTTAGATTATCGGATTCCCGCCTATCTAAAATTTTGAGTTTTGGATAGGCCTTTTTTAGACTGTCGAGGTCTTTGGTTTTATAATTTTCAGTAAGAATTGCCAGTACTCCCTCCTGCACCTGTTTAGGAATTGCCGGTTTTAATGCTAATAAAAACAGTGCAGAAATAGCAATAAAAGCGCATACCAATTTTAGCCAAAATCGGTTTTTGCCCTGTCTCCATTCCTTCCAGATAAACAGACCAAACAATAGCCCGGCTATAAAGAGTCCCGGCCAAATCCAGTTATTATTTAAAAAGACCAGGTGATCAATCATTTTTTTCCAATTCCTGCATTAATAATTTGTCCAGGTTGCTTTTTGCCGACTGAATCCTGCCCGGTTTGGCTTCAGGCTTAGGCAAAGCTTTTAATAATCCCAACTGAAGAGATTCGGCAAGGGCGGGGTCAATTTCCCGGCTGTCAGATAAAAATTTTAGTGCCTGCAAGATTTCAAGGTGTTTGCCGGGCTCATTTACAGCGATTTCGGCCAGCTCCTGCCCCGCCTGTTCAAAAAGCCTGCTATCGGCTTCAGAAATACTTACGGCAGCCTTTTGTTTCAAAGTTTCAAGCCTTGCTATTCCGTCTCGAAGCCTGGCAAATTTTTCTTCCTTTGCCCGGGTTTCCGATTTCTGAAAATTGGTTACTTCAGAAATATCTCCACTCAAACGGGCTTCCTCCCTGATTGGCGGCGGATCGAAACCAATTCTATGCACATAAATTCTCGCCGAATTTTTTATCTCCTGAATTAAAGCAAGAGCCTTATACTGGAACGGCAGAGAATTTTCAGGCTCGTGCAATCGCAAATGTAATTCGGCATCCCACATAATGTCCAGAGCCTGCCGCAACTTCGCTTTGAGATTATCGGCAAACAAAGTAGAGGATTCGGGGTCACCGTGATCGTGCAGGTATTCTTCCAAAGGGTCGGTTTCTTCATTATCTGAGACCTCCTCTTCATGTTCATGCTTGTGGTCGTGCTGCTCTATCAAATTATGCTCATTATCCCCATCGTGATCGTGGGTATATTCGCTTAAAGGATCCTCAGAATTTTGCTGTGAGCTCCCTGTATTCGCCAGCCCCCCTTCGGCTTCATCGCCCATAAACTGCCCGTATTTTAGTCGGAGGGCTTTTTGATCAAAACCAAGGTCGTTGCTGGTATCATTGAATTCCTTCTGCGGAATACTCCCGCGTTGAGAAATTAATTTTTCGGTATCTATGATTAATTGCCGCTGACTCCTGAAGTAATCTGGCATTAGATCTACACCCAAACCACCTTCTACCCCGGGACCGTAATCTACAGTATCCCTTATCGATGCAAAATAAGTCTCGCTACGGGCGATATTAGGCTGGGGTCTCCTGAGGTCTGAAGCTTCCACATAAAAATACAATTCATCTCCCGGCTGCATTTGGAGTTGGTCCAGGTCGAATCGTTTCCTTAATACCTGATTTTTACTGCCCTTCTCCAACGCATTATCGAATTCAAGTTTCTCCTCCCTGAACTTTACCGATTCCCCTCTCCCCCTACTGACGGTGGCTATAATTTGGGTATTATCCAACCCAAAATCATCGCTTAAGCGCGCGCTAAATGCAATTTGTTTTTCATCATCAAAGTTGAAAGAAACAAATTGTTTCAATCCTTCAATTTCGATTTCTGGAGCGCGGTCTGGCACTACTTCGATAGAATGCAGTTTAGAAACATATTCTCCACCGGCTTTGTCTTTGAATTTAAAACTATAAAAACCCGAATTTTTTAAGTTCATCGCCCCCGAAAATTCATTTTCATTTTTAGCGAGAGCAATTTTTCGCCCCGTGCTTTCCAAAAAAACCGAATCGACCTCTGCGCTAAAACTTAACTTCCATTTAACCCGGGAGCCTTCTACTGCCTTTATATCCATATTTTTGGTGCGTTCTGAAGTTAGGCCTGTATAGCTGGGAAATATAATTTGCAATTCCTGGTTTTCAAGCACCGGAGTATTTTGTCGACTCACCGAATCTAAGGCTTTGAACTCAAGCTTTTCTTCTTCTGAAGTGAACTCCTGCTTATGAAAAATATCATTATTGAAATTAAAGTAAAAAGCAGCACAAGACAGCAGTAAAAGAAGTGTTAAAATAAGGAAGGCTCTCTTAAGCCCTGTTGGCGGCTGAAGTTTTTCTTTATTTTCCAAAATTTCACGGGCCACCTTTTGTTGCTGAAGTTGGGCTAGCCCGCTTAAATCCCGGGGATCCTTCAGCAAAAGCCCACTGCTGAATTCAAGCTTTTCAAGCTTTTGATCCAGGTAAGAGGTAAGTTTATTTAAAGTAAGAGTCCAGGGTTTTTTGAAAGAGATTAGAATCCCGGCGCAAAGACCAAAAACCAAAGCCGCGACCCAGAACTTCCTACTTACAGAATAAAAGAAAACTGCCGCTGCCAGGGCATATAAAAAAACTTCAAGCCAAAGGCGCCACTGCCATCGTCTTTGAAAGTTTTTTAATATGTTTAAGGCCTTTGCTTTCATTGTTTTCTATAGGCTGAAAGCAGTCGTTCTGCGATTATAAGGGCTAAAAATAATAGCCATAAATGTTTGGAAGCATCGATTCCGGCTCTTTTCAATTTTATTTCTGAATTCGATTTTTTGGTCTGAATAAACTCTCCGGCAATTTGTCTTTTGTCTGTTTTGTCGATTTGCATTTCAAGATGTGAGTAAGCTGAGAGAAATCTTAACAAGGAGCCGGGCAGGTCATTTTCGTAAATATTTTCAGCATTTAATTTGGAGGTGAGTATAAATTCCCGGGAATTCAAGCCCGGTTCGATAAGTTCTGAACTGTAATTATTCTCCTGAAATTTTAACTTCCTGCTATTGCTTTCAGGCAGATTTTTCTCGCTTAGCCAAATTAAAACATCGGCATCTATAGCCGGGTTAAATTCTTCGATTAGAATAGGGTGTTTCAGATACCTGCCAACTGCCCTTAGTGAGGCCCGCAAATAGAATTCTTCCTGTTGAAATTTTTCATCCACAAACATTTGGATTTTCAGGCTATCAGTACTGATTAAAGGCATATTTATATCTTCTCCCAAATTTGTTTCGGCGAGTTCTTTCTGAATTTCTAAGCTTTGGCCATCATTTTTCACAGAAACCAATTCTATGGAATCTCCCCTTTGAATCGCGCCGATTAATTGAGTTTCAGCATAAGCCTGACCCAGGATAATCCAGTTGATTTTTTTAGAAATTTCAGGGCGCCTGCCTTTTACTCCAGCCAGATGACCGGCTGAAAATACCACCAAACTATCGGCTGGAAAATTTTCCATTTCCCGGGCGAGTTGCCAGTAATTTGGAGTTATAAATCCTGAGTCTTCCTCCTTGAAATTTGAAATATCAGGGAAATCTTTTTGAAGCAATCTTACTTCAGCAGTATTTGAAAGGCTATCGGTAAGAGCCCTAATTTCAGGAACTTTCAGCAAAGAATCTTCGACCAGGTAAGCGATTGGGGCATTTTTTTCCTTTCCGGGCCAGTGCAGGCCGGAAAGAATAAAGACCAAAATGGCCAGCAGCAGCATTCTTAGTAACAATAGCCAAATTTCATTGAGCTGCAGACTGCTGCTCTTTCGGGTATCGGCTTCCTTTAGAAATTTTATGCTGCCTACTTTGATAATCTTTCCTTCTCTTCTGCTCCATAAATGTATGGCCAGTGGCACAGCGAGTGCCAACAAAGCCCATAAATATGAAGGATTAAGAAAGTACATTTTTAAAGTAAATTATTTCGCTGTTTCAATAAAATTTGAAGTGCTTCTCCCGGAGCTTCATCGGTCTGAAATAAATGGTAACTAATCCCCATGCCTAAAAAATCCTGTTTTATATTTTCCAGAGAATTATTTAGGGCATCCAGATAATTTTGTTTGGCCTGTTTGGCCTCAAGTTTCACCTTTTTCCCGGTTTCCAGATCTTCGAAATACAGGTTTCCCGAGTAATTAAATTCCAGCTCATCCCGGGTCATAATTTGTAATACCACCACCTCATTTTTTGGTGTCTTCAGCTTTTTGATAATATCTCTTATTTCTGAATTTTCCTCATACAAATCTGAAATAAAAAATATGAGTTCCTTATGTCTCCTGTCGTGAAGTTTCTCTGCCGCCATAACATTTACAGGCCATTTTCCTTCATTTTTTATCTCAAGCAACTCCTGAAGCAACCTGTTAAAATGCTTTTTTTGAACTCTGGGATACAGGGCGTGAAGATTCTTATCGTTTAGCGCGAAAAGTCCCACTGCATCGCCCTGGCTTTGGGCAAGATAGGCCAGCGATGCCACCAGAATTCTTGCATAATCCATCTTTGAAATCCCGGTTTGCTGATGCAACATCGAATTGCTGGAATCTAAAATAAACTTTACCGCCACATTGGTCTCCACCTCCGATTGCCTTACATAATAGCGTCCCGATCGCGCGAGCATTTTCCAGTCGAGCAATCGCAAATCATCGCCGGGTTCATAAGCCCGGTATTGACTAAATTCCATTCCCGGGCCCAGCCGGGAACTATGATGCAAGCCCCCTAAATAGGCTTCGGTAATCAACTTTGCAATTAAAGCCAGCCCACTTATGGAATTAATATTTTCAGGTTGTAATAGGTCGCGGTAATCCTGTTTCACTTAAATTGATTTTTTACCCGAATCGGCCTGTTTCAAAATCTCACGGGTCACTTCATCGGCAGTGATACCCTGGGCTTCAGCTTTAAAATTAACGATGATGCGATGGCGCAAAACCGGGTAAGCACATTGCTGAAGATCGGCCGGGGTTACCGCGAACCTGCCGTGTAAAAAAGCCCTGGCTTTAGCCGTTAATATCATCGCCTGCCCGGCCCTTGGTCCCGCACCCCAGGCCACCCATTCTTTTACAAATTCTGTACTGCTGATTTCAGGTCTGGTAGCCCGCACTATAGAATTGACGTAAGCTATAAGCTCATCGCTAATCGAAACTTCCCGCACCAGCTCCTGAAGCCTTAAAATTTCTGCCCCGCTAAGCACAGCCTGAATTTTTGCTTTTTTTGAACCCGTGGTACTTTTTAGAATCTGGTTCTCTTCAGCTTCAGAAGGATATCCAATTTTTATATACAGAAGAAAACGATCCTGCTGGGCTTCAGGCAAAGGAAAAGTTCCCGACTGTTCAATAGGGTTTTGAGTGGCCAGGATAAAAAACGGCCTTTCCAACTCATAGGTTTTACCCGAGTAAGTCACTTCAAATTCCTGCATCGCTTCCAGCAAGGCAGCCTGGGTTTTAGGCGGAGTTCGGTTAATCTCATCGGCAAGGATGATATTTGCGAAAATTGGCCCCTTGTTGAATTCAAAGAATTTTTTGCCTGTAGTATGATCTTCCTCTAAAATTTCGGTTCCTATAATGTCGCTGGGCATTAAATCGGGGGTGAATTGAATTCGTTTAAATTTCAATTCAATCGCCTGGGCCAGGCTTCTAATCATCAGGGTTTTGGCAAGACCGGGAACGCCTTCGAGTAAAGCGTGACCCCCGGAAAGAAAACTGATGAGCAATTGATCTATGGTCTCTTCCTGGCCTACAATTACCTTTGCGATTTCCTGCTTTAAACTTTTTAATTTTTCTGAAAGCGATTTTACCTCTGCTTCCAGGCCGGCAACTTGTTCGTTCATAGTATTTTATTTAAGAAGTAAGGGCATAGATCACTATGTTTACTCCAAAGCGGGTATTGTCTATTTTATAAAATCTTTTATTTCTGAAATCATAATCCCATTCGCAACCATAATCCTTATTGCTGTAAAGTACGCCAATTCGGCCATCTATAATTATAGCTTTTAAATATTCGTGTACGAGATCGTCTCCCCAGCCGTTTAGTTCCTGGGAGGTTGTGGGCGGGCCATCTTCAAACTCAAAAAATACCCTGTAAATCTCGTGATCGTTCGGGATTTTTTGCAATTCTCCGGGGCCAAATATAGCCTCCATTTGACGTTCGAAAGATTTGGCGAAAAGCCCGTCTATATCGTGATTGCAATCATCGGCGAAAACAAAGCCACCATTGCGCACATATTTTTCAAAATTCTCTCTTTCCTTAGCAGTAAATTCCACCAGTTTATGCCCCGAGATATAACAGAACGGGCATTTAAATATCTCATCGCTGGAAAGTGGGATTATGTTCTCCCGGGTATCAACCTCAAGACTGGTATATTCTACCAAAGAATTCAGCAAATTGGAAGGCATTCGCTGGTCTACATCCCAGTTGCCCGATTCATACTGAAGTCTTGTGAAGAAAAATTTGGTCATAGATGAAATATCACCGGGTAATTATCCCAGGTCATTGATTGGACTCCCTAAAACCTGAAAGGTAAAATTGATTTCCTTATCCAACCTAAAAAATAAAAAACTGGTTACGAAGAAAATCAACGCAACCAGCTTGTATTCAGAATTTAAAATTAAACCGCGTCTGAAAGACTGGTGAATGTGAAATCTCTCACCTTCATATATGGCACTAAATTTCCATTAACCCTCACCTGATGGCCCAGGGTTTCAAGGTTATTCAGCATAATTATTGGACTTTCATTAAACCTGAAATTCTTTACAGGATAACGAATTTCCCCGTTTTCGATATAGAAAGTTCCGTCGCGGGTAAGGCCTGTATAAAGTAAGGTTTGCGGGTCAACGCTCCTAATATACCAAAGGCGGGTTACCAAAATTCCTCTACGGGTACTTTTTATAAGTTCATCCAGCGACGCATCGCCACCTTCCATTATAAAATTTGAAGGGAACGGAACAGGATCTACCCCTTTTTCATTGGCCCAAAATCTACTGTAGGCCAGGTTTTTCACCACCCCGTTTTCTATCCATTTCATTTTCTTCCGCGGAAGTCCGTCGCCGCTCCAGGTAGAAGTGGGTACATCGGGGTGCAAGGGATCGCTCCAGATATTCACCCGCTCATCTACGATTTTTTGACCCAGCTTGGTACCATCGTCTTTAGACATAAAGCTGCGACCTTCATCGGCAGTACGGGCATTAAAAGCGCCGCTCATATTGCGCAAAAGATCTACTGAAGCTGCCGGTTCAAGAATTACGGTATATTTTCCGGGTTCTATGGCTCTTGCCTCGCGAGACATCACTGCCTTATCTATGGCAACTTTTGCAGCTTCTGCCGCATCGAATTTCCTGATATCGTTAAAATCACGAGTCACCCACCCCGAACCTGTACCGTCATTGGTTCGCATAGTTACTGTAAAATCAACATCGGTAGATTTGTTGTAAGCGAATAAACCTTTAGAATTCATCATCGCGCTAAAGCCTGCAGAATCGTTTAAAAATCCGGCGGCGGTCACATCTTTTTCAGAAGCCGGATTAATGCTGGCCGCTGCCACCTCGGCCCTGTATTCAGGAGTGATATTTGCGGTAGCTTCCACATAACTTACGGGTTCGTCGTAAGATTGCGGGCCCAGAGGCTCCATAAATTCAGGATTCTCGGGTGCGAGTTTCGCCAGTTCTTCGGCGCGTTTTACTACTTTCTCCAGCGATTCATCATCGAATTCATCGATGGTTGCTGTACCAGATCTTTTTCCGAAGTTGGCCTGCACGGCCAGGGATTGGTTAGAACGGTGTCCTGCAGTAGACACCGTGTTGCGGGCATAACGAATGTTTCCACTTTCGCTACCGCCCATATTAATTTCACAGGAATCGGCCGTAGAAAAGCTCAGGGCTTTTTCCATAATTTTACGGGCTTCCTCTTTACTATATATTGCCATTTTTATTTTCTTTTTTGATAAACCAAAGATTAAACACTTCTTCCGGTATTGATTACGTTCACCCCATCGAATCTTGAGGTTGAACTTCCGTGGGAAACGGCACTCACCTGAGAAGGCTGGCCTTTTCCGTCGAAAAATGAACCGAACATACGATAGTCGTCTTTATCACAAATCTTAGAACAGGAGTTCCAGAATTCCTGGGTGTTAGACTGGTAGGCCACATCGTCGAGCATTCCCACGATCTCCCCGTCTTTGATCTCATAAAAAACGGTACCGCCAAACTGGAAGTTATAGCGCTGCTGATCGATGGAATAAGAACCGCGCCCGGCGATATAAATTCCTTTTTCTACATCTTTGATCATATCGTTGATGGAATATTTCTCTTTGCCCGGTTCTAAAGAAACATTAGGCATACGCTGAAACTGCACATCGTTCCAGCTTTGAGCATAACAACAACCGTGAGATTCATTCTGGTCTATCATATGCACCTGATCTCTGATCGCCTGGTAATTGGTTAGAATTCCGTTACGCACCAAGTCCCATTTTTTGGTTTTAACGCCTTCATCATCGTATCCTACAGCACCAAGAGAACCTACCTGGGTTTTATCGGCAAAGAGATTCACGATATCGCTTCCGTATTTAAAATCGCCGGAGCGCCATTTGTCAAGCGTGGCAAAGCTGGTTCCTGCGTAATTGGCTTCATAACCCAATACGCGATCCAGCTCGAGCGGGTGCCCTACAGATTCGTGAATGGTAAGCCCAAGGTGGTTAGGTTCAAGCACGAGATCATATTTCCCGGGATCTACAGATTTGGCGCTTAGCATTTCTTTAGCCTGTTTTGCAGCCAAAGCCGCATCTTCTACCATATCGTAACTGTTGCGATATAGTTTTAAGCCAGAAGGGCCTTCAAGCTTTTCTGATGCCAGGCCGTCCATATATTCATAACCCATTCCCATTGGGGCACTCATCGCATCCCGGGATTTAAATTTCCCGGCGCCACGGTCTATGGCAGTAACTCCAAAAGTTGGCCAGATGCGGTGTACGTCCTGGTCTATATACGAACCTTCGGTAGAAGCAAAGTATTTTTGCTCATTCACCATAAACAAAGCTGAATTCACAAAGTTAGCCCCATTCTCCATCGCCGCAGCATTGGCGCTAAGAAGTAAGTCTACCTTTTCTGAAACCGGAACTTCCTTAAAGTCCTTCTGAATTGGAGTTTTCCAGGAAACCTCTCCGTAAGATTCTACCGGGGCAAGTTTTACAGGTTCTTTCTGAATAATTGAATTGGCCTTTGCAATAGCTATGGCCTGCTGTGTGGCCTTTTTAATACCATCTTCATTTACCTCATTGGTAGAGGCGAAACCCCAGGTGCCATTGGCTATCACCCGAATTCCTATTCCAAAAGATTCGGTATTTACCACGTTTTGAACCTTATCTTCCCGGGTAAACACATATTGATTTAAGTACCTGCCAATTCGGGCATCGGCATAGGTAGCACCGAGGGAGCGGGCGGTATTCAGGGCTACATCGGCCAGGCGTTTCTTGGTTAACACATCCATTCCCGGGGCCAGCAGGGCTTCAGCACTAATGTTTTGTCCCATAAGATAGGTAGGCAGCATCATCGCCCCGGTGCCCAGCCCGGCAAGTTGAACAAATTTTCTTCTTTTCATGAATTATTTAAGTTTTTATTGAATTCTAATTTTATCGGAAGAATTAAAAATATCTTCAGAAATAACTTATAGAAATCCTGTGGTTATGCTTAAGGATTCCAAATTAGTAAAAATTAAAGAATTTTAAGGAAACTTTGGGAATTTGATTAGTTGGACAGAATAAAAAATAAATGCATTGGCTTAAAAAGCAGAGGCTAAAAGTCTTAAATTTAAGTATGCTAAATTATGGAAAAATCATCCTTATAATCTTATTATTTATATCCTGTTCTTCGGAAGAGGAGATAACTTGTGAATTACCTGTGCTTAACGACCGGGACCGCTATATGGGAACTGAAACAGAATCTTACAGCATCACTGAAGCCAGAATCACCGGCAACTGCCTGGAAGTCAACCTGTATACTTCAGGATGTAACGGAGATTCCTGGGAAGTTGAACTTATAGATGCAGGGATTAAAGCCAGCCGGCCCGAGATTACGAGATTTTTGAAAATTTCGCTAATTAATCCTGAAGATTGCGAGGCTTACATACATAAAAATTATAGTTTCAGGATTGGCGGACTAAAAGAAAATGCTGAAGAAGAGTTGGTTCTAAAGCTTGAAGGCTGGGAGGGAGAACTGAGGTTTTGAATAGCCTGATATTGAATTCTTCCCGATTAAATTGCTTAACTTTAGGCTAAACCAAAGCATTCAAAAAAATGAAAAATTTAGCACTCGCCTGTATCCTGGTATTTTCAGGTTTTTATCTGCACGCCCAGGACAGCAAAATTCTTCCGAAGGAAATTCAGATTAAAACTGCCAGCCTGGCTGCCCCCGAAGAAGATCGAAAAGATGTCACCGTTTACGGTTATGATGAGTCGGGTAAAATTGTGGTATTGCAGCAAGGAAGTAATAACCTGGTTTGTATAGCCGACGACCCGAACAACAAGGGAATTTCGGTGAGTTGCTATAACAAAAAACTGGATCCTTTTATGGCCCGCGGAAGAGCCTTAAAAGCTGAAGGCATGGGAATGATGGAGATACGTGAAATCAGAAAGAAAGAAGTTGAAGAAGGTAGTCTCAAAATGCCTGATGCTCCCAGTATGACCTATGTGCTCACCGGAACCGAGGAAGATTATAATGCAGCAACAGGAGAGCTTAAAAATTCAGATTTGCGTTATGTGATCTATATTCCATACGCCACTACCGAAGAAACCGGATTACCAGACAGGCCGCATATTCCCGGGATGCCCTGGTTGATGGACCCCGGCACGCACAGAGCTCATATAATGATCACACCGGCCAAAAAAGATTAAATTTTGCGATGCCTGTATCTAATGGTTCGTAATTTCCAATAGCCCATTTTATAATAGCTGAAAGCGATTATTGCGGCCACCAGATTCGAAATAGGAAAGGCCCACCATATCCCTTCAAAAGTAAGCGCAGTATTTTGAGATAACATAAATGCAGTTGGGAAACGAACTATCCACAGGGCAAAAACTGAAATTAGCAGAGAGGCTTTGGTGAAGCCTGCGCCATTAAAAACTCCATTCAAAACCTGTTGTACGCCCAAAAGTCCAAAACTGGGCGCCATAATTTTTATAAAGGTCGAACCATCTTTTATTACCTGCGGATCGTTGGGTACAAAGAATGCCGTTAAAGGTTCGGCTACGGCAAATAATAAAAGCCCTACAAAGGTAAGCCCGAAAAAGGCAATTTTTGCGCTCAGATTTCCTACTTTTTCAGCCCTTTTTATTCGGCTGGCGCCTATGTTTTGTCCGATCAAGGTGGTGGTGGCCATTGCAAAGCCCAGCGCCGGGACTACGATTAGGCTAAGAATTCGACTTCCTATTCCGTAGGCTGCGACAACCTCGCTTCCAAAACTGGTTACCAGCATCACCATAACCGTCATCCCCCCGGCACGGGTAGACATTTCAAGGCTGGAAGGAATCCCGATAGTAAACATTCGCCGGGTCCAGGGAAAATCGAATTTCATCTGACTAAAATTAATCTCAATGCCCATTTTTCCACGGAAGAGTATGAAAAGTCCGGTTAATGCCGAAAGTCCCTGGGTTACCACGCTGGCCACAGCGGCTCCAGCAACCCCAAAACCTGGGATGGGGCCAAGACCAAAAATGAATAGTGGGTCAAGAATAAGGTTTAGAAATACGGTAGCCAAAACTATGTACATAGGAAGCATTACATTCCCGATTCCCCGCATTAATGATTGGAAAACATAGAACATAAAGAGAAAGATGAATCCTATAGATGATACCTTGAAATAGCTCACCGAATCGGCCAGAATTTCGGGTCCGGCTCCGATTAGCTTCATAAGTGGTGTAGCCGCGAAATACCCAACTGCCGAAAGCAGTAAGGCGATAAAAAAGATCACAAATACGGTTTGGGAAGAACTGTAGTTAACATTGCGCTGGTCGCCAGCACCTTTATATTGAGCGACAATCACAGTACCGGCCAGGGTTAAGCCTGCACCAAGACTTAATATTAAAAAAAGAATTGGAAAACTAATACTTACAGCGGCTACGGCATCGGCTCCTAACCTACCCAACCAAAAAGTATCGATAAGCTGATAGGCGGTTTGCAGAATATTAGCCAAAATAATGGGCCAGGCCAGGTTGAGCAGGGAATAAAAAATACTGCCTTCGGTTAATGATCTTTGTTTTCGCTTTTTAGACAAATCGCATTTTTGATTTAACCGGCAAATAACCGAATTAAATGCTAATTTTCAGACTCAGAGCTATACCATTATCCTATTTTAAGGATAGTTTAGGATTATAAAAAAAGCCCCCAGGAAATATTTCCCCGGGGGCTTCGCCTAAAACTAATTAAAATTAATCAATGATTATTCTGGTATTATAGGAATGTCCTCTATCGGTACTTAATTTACAGATATAGATTCCGCTGGGCAGGTTTTCAGGAATAAAAGTTACATCTACTACCTGTTTGGCGGCGACATTTCCGCTATAAAGCCTTTTAAGCTCTCTTCCATTAGAATCGAATAACCTGAGTTGCACCCCTGCTGCTTCCAATAAGCTAAAACGAATCGTAGCCTGCTGTTTTACAGGGTTTGGAGCAACCACTAATTTTTCGAGTATGTCCAGGTTCTCCACGATAAGCTCTTCAGGCTCTTCAACCGGTACTTTTGCCGATTTCTCAGCTTTATCTTCCTGTTGTTTAGAGTTCTTACCTTTAGGCTTATGAATTACTATAGAGCCGCCGCCGAGTTCTGTCGCATCATCAGAGCTTTCTGAAACGCCTCGCTGGTTATCATAAAGTACATCACTTGAAGAACCATCCTCCCAAATCTTGATTCGGAATTTATCGGTACCGCCGCCGCCACTTACATCTCCATCTATTGCGATGAGTCGGAATTTATGATTTCCTTTTCCATTAACCGTACCGGTTCCCGTATAGGTTGCCTTTGCTCCCGAAATTACAAGAGACATGTCATCGTGAGCTTTACTGGAGAAATGCAAATCCCCGGCCTGGAACTGGAAGTTTGTATTCCCGTCTACTTCGTGAGTATTATTCTTGCCATTTTTATACTTGGCATTGAAGCCAAAGTTCGCTTTCCCGGATACCCCAGATTGCATAGCACCTGCCGGCGAGTTAATCCATCCGCCCCCGGTTACAAATCCTCCATTAGGATCGTAGATAACCACATACTCATATTTTCCTGTAGCAGTCTCGCCACAATGATCGGTGATTTTTAGTTTTACTACATAAACATCTGGAGCAAGATCGAAGGTACCGGTTATAGTTCCATTTGAAATTGTCCCTTCCTGAGTTTTTACTAAAACGTCATTAGAATAGACCTTCCATTCTGCAGAAGCCAGATTATTATCTGTATAATTCGCTGTGAGGGTAACACTTGTTCCCATTTGCTGCGGACCAACCGGTCCTGATATATCGGTAATGGTTGGGGCGGAGTTGGTTATGGTAACATCAAAAGAACAGGATGATTCGTTACCCGATGCGTCTGTGGCAGTCCAGATTACAGTTGTTGTTCCTACTGGGAAAACAGCATCGGCAAGTGTGGCAGCATTATTATAGTTATTGGTTATGCTTGACTCACTACAATTATCACTGAAAATTGGATCGAATTCTGTACCGATTACAGTATAAGTGCAAGAATCCGGATCATTTTCTCTTGATTGATTTCCAGTACAATCAATTATTGGGTTGATATCGTCAACCACAGTCACAACAGCATTGGCCGTGCTTTGCTTTCCATTGACATCCGTTACGGTTAGGACAACATCATTGTCGCCTACATTTGAACACGTAAAGTCGGTAATATCTAACGCTAATGTTGCAACGCCACAGTTGTCTGAACTGCCGTTGTCTACCTGGGCAGCTGTTACTGATGCTTCTCCATTGGCGTCAAGG
>NZ_JBSYGH010000006.1:0-48840 GCF_054121495.1 Salegentibacter haimaensis | reverse complement strand
GGGTTGATATTGTCAACCACAGTCACAACAGCATGGGCCGTGCTTTGCTTTCCATTGACATCGGTTACGGTTAGGACAACATCATTGTCGCCTACATTTGAACACGTAAAGTCCGTAATATCTAAGGCTAATGTCGCAAGGCCACAGTTGTCTGAACTTCCGTTGTCTACCTGGGCAGCTGTTACTGAAGCTTCTCCATTGCCGTCAAGGTATATTGTTACATTCTGTACAATAGCCGTTGGATAGATATTGTCAACCACAGTCACTACAGCATTGGCCGTGCTTTGCTTTCCATTGACATCGGTTACGGTTAGGACAACATCGTTGTCGCCTACATCTGAACATGTAAAGTCGGTAATATCTAATGCGAATGTTGCAAGGCCACAGTTGTCTGAACTTCCATTGTCTACCTGGGCAGCTGTTACTGATGCTTCTCCATTGGCGTCAAGGTATATTGTTACATTCTGTGCAATAGCGGTTGGGTTGATATTGTCAACCACAGTCACAACAGCATGGGCCGTGCTTTGCTTTCCATTGACATCGGTTACGGTTAGGACCACATCATTGTCACCTACATTTGAACACGTAAAGTCCGTAATATCTAACGCTAATATTGCAACGCCACAGTTGTCTGAACTGCCGTTGTCTACCTGGGCAGCTGTTACTGATGCTTCTCCATTGGCGTCAAGGTATATCGTTACATTCTGTGCAATAGCGGTTGGATCAAATTTGTCCTCTGCCATAATCTCAACAGCATCAGATTCATCTGATGCACAATCATTCACTGTTGCAATAACTGTAAAAGAACCACTTTCGGTTACCTCATATATTTGGTTGTTTGCATTATTAATAGCTACCCCATCTTTATACCATTGATTGCCACTTGAAGCTGAAGAAGTAAGAACTACCGAATCACCGGGACAAAAGGTAGCACTTGAGTTAGCATTAATTGTAGGTTTGGCCGGATTGGGAGTTACAGTGACTTCTACAGAAACTCTCTCACTTTCGCACCCCCCTAATTTCCGACTAACATAGTAGGTTCCATTATTTAAAGCTGCTGTTTCTTCCAATGCATTACCACCTGTAGAAGCACTATACCAGTTAAAAGTACCACTATCTTGAGGAAGTGAGGCGACAGTTGGATTATCTAAATTACAGAAGTTTTGATCAGAGATAATAGGGGCGGATGGGCTACTAATAATAGTTAGATTTGTATTATTAAATGGTTGATTAGTTATAGGGTTTTCAGAACGGACTCTAATTCTATAGGTTGAACCTGGTGTAGTGATTGGAATTTCACCTATTATAGTTAAACTACCATTTCCACCCCCTGTATCTACTAATTTTCCAACTTCACCATAAACTACACTATTTGTTGAATTTATGAGTTCTGCTATAAAAGTGACACCGGAAGGAAATTGACTTCCACCGGCTGCAGTTTTATTGAAACTAACTGAAACCATTTGTCCTATACAATAAATAGACCCTGAATTTACCGACACTTGATTAATTCCCGCATCCGTAAAAACAGTCTCCGCCGTAGCTCCACTCTGCTTTCCTACTACCTCTACGGTAAAAGTAACTCCCAAATGACGCTCTTCAATGGGGTATTTGATTCTCCAGGTGCCATCAGCATTTACCGGGGTATTGTGATAGCTGTGATCGTGATCGTGTTCTGGATCTTCATGTAAATGCACATCTACATAATCATCGTCTACCCAGCCTTCCCCGGTGATTATCGCTATCTCCCCCGGCGCATAATCATCCTTATCGGAAGTTACCGTTTGCCCCCAACCCAATGAAAGCACAAAAAATGCCGGTAGAAACAGCAGGCATTTTAAATTTTTAAAAAATAGTAATCGTCCCATCATATTTGCGGTTTTAAAAGATTATTCAATACGCAGGTAAGTGATTGGGGCGATCTTGTGAGTAGCTTCGGAAATTTGTAGAGTATGGCTTCCGAATTTTCCTTACAGAAATCTGATACTAATTAACAAAATTTTAGTTTTGGTTTAAGACTATTTTTTAGCTTTTCGTTGAAATGCAGAATTTCCTTGTCTTAAGGTAATTGACTTAAATAGAAGGGCTAAAAAAATTTAGAAGTAGTTTTAGAGGGTTTTATTTCCCATATTTCGAGTTAAACGATAAACCCATATAGGTTTAATGGAAATAAAAAAGTCTCTTAAACACCAGGTCTAAGAGACTCTCCTATTGTTCCAGAGTTAACCTCAAATGGGGGGCTCTGAAACAGGAACTACTAATTTAATGAAAATTCCTACATAATTTTTAATTTTTGTCACGAATCTCGCAGGGCTTTAATCAATTCATCCTTATCCATTTTGCTGCGGCCTTCTATCCCCACTTCCCGGGCCTTTTCCAATAATTCCTCTTTGGTACGATCTTCATATTTTTCAGCCTTGCCGCCTTTTTTTCCGGATTTATCATCATTTGCGATCCTGGCAGCTTTTTCCTTACTGTAGCCCTGCTCTCTTAATTCTTCATATTGTTCATCATTTTTGATGCTGGGTCCGTGATCTTTTGCCATAAGTTTCCAAATTTTGATTCTGAATAAATGTACAGGCAGACCGATAAAAATCCTAAATGACGGGGTTAAACTTTTTTAAAAATTCACAAAAAAAACCGCCGGACCTGAATTTTCCAATTCAATCATCCGGCAGCTTTATGGTTGGCCAGCCTGAAGTTATATTTGTCCTTCCTGTACCTACTAATGAGAAAAAGCAGAAAGTTTTCGGTTCCCACGAAGGTTCAAAAAATACTTCCACTTCTAAATTAAAAAAGTCTTACACATATAGGGGTTCATTTAACTTTTTTAACCTGTTTTAAGTCGATTTTTAGAGCTTTTGTTTACAAATTTTAAGATTTTATTCCAAGAATGTTCATTAACAAAAAATTGGATAGTTTTTTGGAGACCCGGCGTAAATTTTTGCCCCACCGAAAACAAGAGTCCCGGGATATCTTAAGAAAAATTTAGCACTAGGATGCTTACAAAGCCTTTGATATCACTCATATTCGGCTTATCTTAAACTTTCCAATTAACCACAGAATTTGCTTCTTAATCTGCAAATTCTCAATCTTAAAATTTGAAATTATGTCATTAATAAGTGAAAAGGAATTTGAACAACTGGCCAATTTTTCCAACGATGTTTGTGTATCGGTTTTTATACCCACACAAAGGGCCGGTCACGAAGTTTTGGAAGAAAAGCATAAAACTCATTTAAAATCGCTTTGGAAAGAAGTGAAAACCGAGTTGGATCGCCGGGGCGTTGCTAAAGATAAAATCGAAAAGCTTTCGGCTCCCGTGCAGGAGTTATTAGAAGACAAAAGCTTCTGGAGACATCAGTCAGATGGCCTGGCACTTTATGTTTCAGAAGATTATTTTGAAACCTTTGCAATTCCACTTCAGTTTGAAGCCGAATTCTATATTAATAAGGAGTTTTATTTAAAACCTTTGGTGCCAATTTTCTCTGGAGACGGGAGATTTTACCTGCTTTCCCTTCAGGTTGAAAGTGTAAAACTTTACGAGGCCAGTAAATATGGAATCACTCCGCTAAATATTGAAGAGCTCACCCCCTCGCGCCTGCAGGATAGAGTAGGTTATGATTATGAAGAAAAACACCTTCAGCAAAAAAGCGGAGCCACCTCTATGGGACAAAAAAATATGCACGGCCACGCCGGGGCAGACCGGGAGCGCAAAAATGAAATTTTCAGATATTTCAGGGCGGTTGATCAGGGATTGCAAAGCCTGCTTCAGGAAAATAAATTACCCCTGCTGGTAGCCTGCCAGGATTATCTGTTTCCTATTTATAAAGAAGCTAACACCTATCAGAATTTATACGAAGAAGCCGTGCCCGGAAATCCCGCCGATAGCGACCTGCTTGGCTTACACGCTAAAGCCTGGGCTACCATAGAACCGCTTTTCGAATCGCAAAAGCGCACCAAACTCAAGGTTTTTGCAGAACATAATCAAACCGAAAAAACCTCGTCGGCCATTCACGATATCCTGCCGGCCATACACCAGGGAAAAGTAGATACCTTATTCCTGGAAACCGGGACCGAAGTTTGGGGAAAATATGACGAGACCAATATGAATGTAGATCTTGAAGATGCCCAAAATGAAGACAATACTTCCCTTTCAAACTGGGCTGCTAAAAAAGTGCTGGGACAGGGCGGTATGGTTTTTCTCGTAAATGGCGAACAGTTGCCTCAAAAAGGTTCAAAAATGCACGCAATTTACCGTTATAACTAATATTTCTTATTTCTGAAATTTTCAAAGACCACCGATTAAACCCGGTGGTCTTTCTTTTGAAAAATGTATCTTTAGATACTTTTAAACCAACCTATGGACACCAATTTAGCAGTACTTATAGACGGGGATAATATCCCTTCAGCTTATATAAAAGAAATGATGGAAGAGATCGCCAAATACGGCAATCCTACCATAAAACGAATTTACGGCGACTGGACCAAGCCGCACCTGGCCAAATGGAAAAATGTTTTGCTTGAAAATGCCATTAACCCCATTCAGCAATATGCATACACCCAGGGAAAAAATGCGACCGATTCGGCCATGATCATCGATGCGATGGATATTCTTTATTCCAGCAAGGTAGATGGGTTTTGCCTGGTTTCCAGCGACAGCGACTTTACCAAACTCGCCACCCGCCTTCGCGAAGCAGGGATGAAAGTCTACGGAATTGGCGAAAAGAAAACCCCCGATCCCTTTATCGTAGCCTGCGACAGGTTTATCTATCTTGAAATCCTTAAAAGCAGTGATTCCGATGAAAAAGAAAACGGGGAATCGGATAAGGGCAGCAAAAAAGCCAGGAAGAAAAATGTAGATAAAATTACCCCAAAGGTAATCCGCCTAATTTCCTCTACCATTTCTGATGTGGCCGATGAAGATGGCTGGGCATTTTTAGGCGATGTGGGAAGTTTACTTCAGAAAAAACAGCCCAACTTCGACTCCCGTAATTATGGGTATGAGAAGCTCACCCCGCTCATTAGTTCGATTCCTAAATTTGAAGTTGAATCCCGCTCGGGCCAAAATAGTAGATTTAAACTCATATATGTAAGAAATAAATAGTCTTATGAGAAGTATTCGAAAAATCGTAAAAGCCGAATATCGCCCAATTGCCGATTTGGAAACTTATTCGCCAATGCCTTCGGGTAGCATCGATATGATAGACCCGTTTATATTTTTAAACCACCACGGGCCGCAAACCTATAAACCGAACAATAATGGTCTTCCTTTTGGGCCACATCCCCATCGCGGGATGGAAACCGTGACTTTTATTCTCGAGGGAGATATTGCACATAAAGATTCTGACGGACATAAAAGCGTGATCACAGGTGGTGGCGTGCAATGGATGACCGCCGGCCGCGGACTCATCCATTCTGAAGTTTCTTCGGAAGAGTTTAAAGAAAAGGGTGGCCCGCTTGAGATTTTACAACTGTGGGTAAATCTACCGGCACGGCTTAAGATGACCAAACCCTGGTACAAAGGTTTGCAACGTGCAGATATTCCTGTGGTTGATTTTGAAGGCGGAAGAGCCCAGGTAGTTTCAGGCGAATTTATGGGTACAGAAGGTGCGTTTCAACCTGAAACGGGAATCAACCTGGCCACTGTATTTCTGGAAAAAGGAGCCAACCTGAAGCTTCAAATTCCTGAAAACCATAATATTTTCTTTTACGTGATCAAAGGCGAACTTAAAGTTAATGGCGAGCAGGCAATGGAACTTCATCTCGTAGATTTCGGAAATGATTCCGAAAAATTACAAATCGAGGCAGTAGAAGATTCCACGCTGCTTTTTGGGCACGCAAAGCCCTTCGATGAACCGGTAGTGGCGCGCGGGCCTTTCGTAATGAATACGATGGAAGAGATCAACCAGGCCTATATGGATTATCAGGCCGGGAAATTCGGAAGCTGGAAAGAGGATTAACGATGCCTCTGTTCCAGCACTTTTGAGATATCCTTTAAAGTGAATCCTTTGGCCTGTAACAGTATCAAATAATGAAATAGCAAATCGGCACTTTCGTTTAGAAAGAGCTCATCGTTATCGTCTTTGGCTTCAATCACGGTTTCTACGGCCTCTTCCCCTACTTTCTGGGCGATCTTATTGATTCCCTCGTCAAAAAGGGAAACCACGTAACTCTGTTTGTCTTCACGCAAATCAGGCTCAACCTCGCTCATTCTTTTGCGTTTTTCAATAATACCTTCCAGATTTGACAAAAATCCAAAATTTGGTTCATTCTTTTCTGCCCAGCAGGTATCGGTACCCTTATGGCAGGTTGGCCCCTGCGGAATCACCGAAACCAGCAAAGCATCATTATCACAATCCAGTTTTATATCAACGAGATTTAAAAAATTCCCGCTCTCTTCCCCTTTGGTCCAGAGCCTGTTTTTACTTCTGCTGAAAAAGGTGACTTTTTTGCTTTCATTGGTCTTTAGAAAGGCCTCTTCATTCATAAAACCCAGCATCAACACATTCTTTGTATTCGCATCCTGAATGATTGCCGGTACAAGTCCGTCGTTATTTTTATTGAAATCTATGTTCATACCTAATTAGTTCTTAATTTATTTTTACTCCACTAACCTGCAAAATCTCAAAGACCTTATAGGTTTTTCAGAATCTACAACCTAACTTCAACTCCGTTTCTGCGCAATTCTTCCTTCAAATCCTTAATTTCAATTTCCTTGAAATGAAAAACACTCGCAGCCAGAGCCGCATCGGCTTTTCCCTCTAAAAAGGCATCGGTGAAATGCTGCATATTCCCGGCTCCACCCGAGGCTATAATAGGGATTTTCAATTCTGAAGATAATACCGCCAGGGCCTCATTGGCGAACCCGGCTTTAGTTCCATCGTTATTCATGGAAGTAAACAGAATTTCCCCGGCTCCACGTTCTTCCACTTCTTTAGCCCACTGAAACAGATTGAGATCGGTGGGAACCTTTCCTCCTACCAAATGCACCAACCACTCTCCATTCACCTGCTTGGCGTCTATAACCACGGTGATACACTGACTTCCGAATTTGGCCGAAAGTTTGTTGATAAGCTCAGGTCGTTTCACCGCCGAAGAATTTACCGAAACCTTATCGGCCCCATTTTTTAGCAAAATATCCACATCTTCGATGGAAGAAATTCCACCGCCCACTGTAAATGGAATATTCACTTTTTCAGCTACTCTTCTCACCAAATCGGCCAGGGTTTTTCTCTTCTGCTCGGTGGCTGTGATGTCCAGAAACACTAATTCATCGGCTCCCGATTTTGCATAGATCTCAGCCAATTCCACGGGATCTCCGGCATCTCTAAGATCGATAAAATTAACTCCTTTTACGGTTCGTCCGTCTTTAATGTCCAGACAGGGTATAATTCTTTTTGTAAGCATTTGAGTATGGATTTTACTCCCCCTTCGGGGGTTGGGGGGCTAATATATATTTCTCCAGTTGTTTCAGCTGAATTCGACCTTCATAGATCGCTTTTCCAATAATAGTTCCTTCACAGCCCAATTCGGCCAGTTTTGGAAGTTCGTCAAAATCTGAAATTCCTCCGGAAGCGATTAGTTTTATGGACTTCTCGACTGCGCTCGAAGTGACATTCTTCCCGACTGCGCTCGAAGTGATAGTGGTTTCTTTCAAAATTCGCTTATAAAGTTCGAATGAAGGGCCTTGAAGCATCCCATCTTTAGAAATATCAGTGCAGATCACATATTCAATCCCCTCTTTCTGATATTCCTGGATAAAAGGGATTAACTCGAGTTCCGATTCTTCCTGCCAGCCGCTTACTGCGATTTTTTCGTTATTGGCATCGGCCCCAAGAATTATCTTTTCGGCACCAAATTTATCTATCCAGCTTTTAAAGGTTTCCGGGTCTTTTACGGCTATACTTCCCCCGGTGATCTGCTGGGCTCCGCTCTCAAAAGCAATTCGCAAATCTTCATCGGTTTTCAAGCCGCCGCCGAAATCTACTTTTAAGCCGGTTTTAGAGGCAATTTGTTCAAGAATTTTGTGGTTGACAATATGTTTCGATTTAGCTCCGTCTAAATCTACCAAATGCAAATGCTGAATTCCGTGCGCCTCGAAGCTCTTCGCCACCTCAAGCGGATTCTCATTATAAATTTTCTTAGTATTATAATCACCTTTAGAAAGTCTTACGCACTTTCCGTCGATGATGTCTATGGCTGGAATGATTCTCATTTTTTGAAAATATGGGTTATCGGTTATGAGTTATGAGTTGTGAGCTCTTCATTTTGATAAATGATCTTAAATCCTCAACCCCTCCCCCTTCGGGGGCTGGGGGGCTTTTAAAAAATTAGCTAAAATTTTCTCCCCCGCATCGCTGCTTTTTTCGGGGTGAAATTGAACTCCGTAGAAATTATCTTTCTGAATTGCGGTGGTATACTCCACTCCATATTCAGTAGAAGCAATGGTTTCTTCGCACTCGGGAACGTAATAGCTGTGCACCAGGTAAACGAATTCCTGTTCTTTGATTCCTTTGAAAAGTTCTGATTTAAGGTCATAAATCCTATTCCATCCAATCTGCGGAACTTTGAGCCCGTTATTAAACTTCACCACATCTGCGTGAAAAATGCCAAGGCCTGTGGTGTCACCTTCTTCAGAATGCCTGCACATTAACTGCATTCCCAGGCAAATGCCTAAGACGGGTTGATTTAGTTCAGGAATAATTTTATCCAGGCCGCTGCTTTTAAGCATTTTCATCGCACTGCCGGCTTCCCCAACCCCGGGAAAGATAACCTTGTCTGCCGATTTGATCTCTTCAGCATCACTGCTTAAAACTGCCTCAAAACCCAGGCGTTGTATCGCAAACTTAATGCTCTGTATATTCCCGGCGCCGTAGTCGATTATTACAATTTTCTGGCCCCCGCTAACTCCCTCGAAGGGTGAGGGATTTCTAATATCTGATTCAGTTATTTTCAAAATTCTGCTTATAAGTTAATAATATCACCCCCAGCTGGGGGCCGGGGGGGCTATAGCATCCCCTTGGTTGAAGGCAAGATCATCTTTTCTGCATCGCGTTTCACAGCCATTTTAATGGCCTTTGCGAAGGCTTTAAAGATCGCCTCGATCTTGTGGTGTTCGTTGGTGCCTTCGGCTTTGATGTTTAGGTTGGCTTTGGCCCCGTCGGTAAAGGATTTAAAGAAATGATAAAACATTTCGGTTGGCATTTTGCCTATCATTTCCCGTTTAAAATCGGCTTCCCAAACCAGCCAGTTTCTGCCGCCAAAATCGATTGCCACCTGCGCCAGGCAGTCATCCATTGGGAGGCAAAAGCCGTAGCGTTCGATGCCCAGCTTATTTCCAAGTGCCTTACTAAACACCTCTCCCAAAGCAATCGCCGTATCTTCGATTGTATGGTGCTCGTCTACCTCCAGATCTCCTTTTACTTCGATCTCCATATCCATTTGTCCGTGCCGGGCGATTTGGTCTAGCATATGGTCGAAAAATGCCAGTCCGGTTGAAATTTTGGATTTTCCCGTGCCATCCAGATTAATTCTGATAAAAATATCGGTCTCATTGGTTTTTCGCGAAATTTCGGCAGTTCTGGCTTCCAGTTTCAAAAACTCATAAATGTCCTTCCAGCTTGAAGTTTTTAGGGCTATCACTTTCTCTACCTTTTCCAATTTCTCCTGCACTTCTTCACTACCAAGATCTTCGTGAGTATCGATAAAAATCCCCTTTCCGCCATAATTCAGGGCGAATTCCATATCGGTAAGCCTGTCGCCGATCATTACTGAATTTTCCATATCATACTCAGGATTTCCCATATATTTTCCTTGAAGCAAGCCGGTATTAGGTTTTCGGTTAGGTGAATTTTCTTCGGGAAAAGTACGATCCATCAGCACTTCTTTGAATTCCACTCCCTCGTTTTTAAAACTTTTCAGGATAAAATTCTGGATTGGCCAGAAAACCTCCTCGGGATAATTTTCGGTTCCAAGCCCATCCTGGTTGGTTACCATCACCAGCTCATAATCCAGCTCCCGGGCAATTCGGGATAAATAATAAAATGCTTCCGGATAAAATTCCAGTTTTTCCAGGCTGTCTACCTGGTAATCTTCAGGCTCCAGCACCAAAGTGCCATCGCGATCTATAAATAGTATTTTTTTCATAACGTCAGTTATGCCCTGAACTTGTTTCAGGGCCTTTTATTTAAATTTCCAGTGTAGTTAATGAAGGGTTTGTTTTTCTAATCAAATTCCATTTCCAGGCTTTATGCCAGTTCTTTAATTGTCTTTCCCTTGATTTAGCCAATTGAGCATTTTTAAAAACTTCGTAATATAGAAGATCAAAAACATTATAATCACGGGTGAATTTCGCTCCCCTTCTTTTTTGGTGTTGCTTCATTCTCAAATGCAAATTACTCGTATAGCCTACATAAAGCACACTTCTATTCTTATTGGATAATATGTAAATATAGTATTGCATCATTCAAAAGATGCTGAAACAAGTTCAGCATTTCGAAGTTATTAAATGCTTCTCAAAGCATTTAATAACTTCTCATTCTCACTTTCAGTCCCCACCGTCAACCTCAGGGTATTCTCACAAAGCGGCTGCGTACTTCGGTTCCTTATCACTATGCCTTTCTCGATAAGTTGGGCGTATCTTTTATCGGCATTATCAACTTTCACCAGGATAAAATTCGCATCAGATTCATATATTTCCTTTACAATCTTCACCTCACCTAAAGCTTTAGATAGCTTAGCTCTTTCATTCAGAATATCAGCGATTTGAATCTTTACTTTATTCTGATTTATAAGTTCATTCAAAGCTCTGTTCTGTGTAAGCTCATTCACATTATAGGGTGGTTTGATTTTATTTAAAATGGCAATAATTTCTTCGGAAGCATATAAAATTCCCAAGCGTATGCCTGCAAGTCCGTATGCCTTGGAAAGCGTTTGAGTGATCACCAGATTGGAATATTTAGTCAGTTTTTTTAACCAGCTTTGTTTTTCTGAAAAATCGATATAAGCTTCATCAATCGCTACCAGTCCGTCGAAATTTTCGAGGATTTCCACAACATTTTCTTCTGAAAAAGAATTTCCTGTGGGATTATTCGGGGAGCACAGAAAGACGAATTTGGTGTTTTTATCTACCCTGCCCAGAATTTGATCCACCCGGGGCTGAAACTGCTCGCTCAATAGAACCTCCCTGTTTTCAATATTATTAATTCCTGCCAGCACCGAATACATTCCGTAGGTGGGCGGCAGAGTGATCACATTGTCTTTTGCCGGCTCACAAAAAGCCCTGAATAACAAATCCAGCACTTCATCACTACCATTACCCAGCAAAATATTTCCCGTAGCAATGCCTTTTCTTTTGCTTAATTCAGCCTTTAGGTTGCGTTGTTGCGGATCTGGATATCGGTTTACATCGCTGGGAAACGGATTTTCATTCGCATCTAAAAAAACCATCTCCTCTCCTACCGATTTATATTCATCCCTGGCTGAAGAATATGGCTTAAGCCCGGCTACATTGGGTCTAACAAGTTTGTTTAAATCGAACTTTCTCATTTTTTCAAATCTTTCAGTCGTAAACTCACCGCATTTTTATGGGCCTGTAATCCCTCGGCTTCGGCCATAAGTTCAATGGCGGGACCAATTTCCTGAATTCCTTCGGCAGAAATTTTCTGAAACGTCATCGCCTTCATAAAACTATCCAGATTCACCCCGCTATACTGTTTTGCATAGGCATTGGTGGGCAGGGTGTGATTGGTTCCCGAAGCATAATCTCCGGCACTCTCGGGGGTGTAATTTCCTATAAAAACAGAGCCTGCATTCTCGATCCCGTCAATATAAAATTCGGAATTATCGCTGCAAATTATAAAGTGCTCGGGGCCATATTCATTGATTAGTTCTAAAGCTTCGGCATCATTTTTCATCAAAATCAGGCGGGCATATTCGATAGCCTTTTCTGCTATAGCCTTTCGGGGAAGACCTTTAAGCTGGGAATTTATTTCTGTTTCAACTTCAGCGATCAGTTTTTCTGAAGTGCTAACCAGGACCACCTGGCTATCGGCCCCGTGCTCGGCCTGGCTTAGCAAATCGGAAGCTACAAAGGCGGGATTGGCAGAATCATCGGCCAGTACCAGTAACTCAGATGGCCCGGCCGGCATATCTATAGCTACATTGTAGCGGGTGGCCAGTTGCTTGGCCACCGTCACAAATTGATTTCCGGGCCCGAAAATTTTGTAGACCTTCGGGATAGTCTCAGTGCCAAAGCTCATCGCTGCAATAGCCTGAATGCCGCCAACTTTATAAATTTTGGAAACTCCACAAAGCGCAGCGGTATATAAAATCGCGGCGTTCACCTTCCCGTCTTTCCCAGGAGGCGTGCAAAGCACAATTTCTTTACATCCCGCCAATGCAGCTGGCACAGCCAACATTAAGATGGTAGAAAATAAAGGCGCACTGCCCCCTGGAATATATAAACCTACTTTTTGAATAGGCCGCTTCTCCTGCCAGCATGCCACTCCTTTACTGGTTTCCACAGAAATTCGCTCTGAGCGCTGGGCTGCGTGAAATTTCTCGATATTGTTTTTTGCTAATTTTATGGCCTGCTTTAGGTCTTCTGAAACTTCCTGCCCTGCTTCCTCGATTTCCGCCAAAGATACCGGGGTTGTTTCCGGAGTAAATCCGTCAAAAAGTTCGGTGTATTTTGAAACGGCCGCATCACCCTTGGCTCTTACCTCGGCGAAAACCTGGTTTACAGTTTCTTCAATATCTTCTATGCTTTGAGTAGGTCTTCGCAGAATTTCGGGCCAATCCTGCTTATTGGGATAGTTAAATCTTTCCATCTTACATTACCATTTTTTCGATTGGAGCAACCAAAATACCTTCGGCGCCATTCTCCTTTAACTCATCTATCACCTCCCAAAAACGTTCCTCGTTGATCACCGTGTGAATTGAGCTCCAGCCTTCTTCGGCAAGGGGTAAAACTGTTGGGCTACGCATTCCCGGAAGCAATTTAATGATATTGTCCAGTTTTTCGTTAGGTGCATTTAAAAGAATATATTTCGAAGTTCGGGCATTCAAAACCGATTTTAACCTGAACTGCAGTTTTTCCAGAATGCCTTTTCTATCCGAAGAAATTTCGGGAGAAATGGCCAGTACGGCTTCGCTCTTCAGCATCACTTCTACCTCTTTTAACCCATTTTTGAAAAGAGTGCTTCCGCTGGAAACGATATCACATATCGCATCGGCCAGGCCGATATTTGGAGCAATCTCAACCGAACCGTTAATGATGTGCAATTCGGCCGAAATCCCATTTTCAGCTAAAAAATTGTTTACGGTGTTGGGGTAGGATGTGGCAATTTTCTTTCCGTCAAGATCCTGTAAACCTGAATATTTAAAAGACTTTGGCACTGCCAGAGAAACCCGGCATTTAGAAAAGCCCAGTTTCTCAGCCTGAATGATATCACTTCCTTTTTCTACCAAAACATTCTCCCCAATTATGGCTACATCTACCACCCCATCTCTAAGATACTGCGGGATATCGCCATTTCGAAGGTACATCACTTCCAAAGGAAAATTTCTGGCAGTAGCCTTTAATTGTTCCTTTCCGTTATCTATAGAGATGCCGGCATCTTTTAGAATTTTAAGGGAATCTTCGTTCAGCCTTCCCGACTTTTGAATTGCTATTCGTAATTTTTCCTGATTCATTTTTCTTTTGATTATTTCAGAATCTTCAACGGGAACTAAAAACAAAAAACCCGTTTGAAGACTCAAACGGGTTTTTAAAATATGTGAAATTACTACATACCAAATTTACCTCGCCTGAGCGTGGGAGTAAATATGATGATGATGTAATTGAATTGTTCTCATTATGATGACAAACTTAAAACATAAAATTTAATCTACAAGTAAGCATTTAAAATTTTATGAAATGTTTGATTAATTATTCCCTAGAATTAGAGGCATTCCCCCTTCACCCGAACCAATAATCACGGTTTTGGCATTGTTGGAACGAGCCAGTTCTAAGGTAGCCTGTATACCTTTTTCTCTTAGAATATTATTAGTAAGGGAAGCGTTAAGAATCTCGTTGGCACGGGCTTTACCCTCTGCATCGATACGCTGGCGTTCGGCCTCCTGTTCGGCCTTTGTTAATCTAAACTCATATTCCAGGGATTCCTGTTCCTGTCGCAGTTTTCTTTCAATCGCATCCTTGATATTTGGAGGCAGGGCTACATCTCTAACCAACACCTCGTTAACCTGAACATACTGGTTTTTCAACAGAATTCTGGTTTCTTCCAGGATCTCCTTCTGGATGGCCTCCCGTTTGCTGGCATATAACTGCTCTGGATTATACCTTCCCACTACTGCCCGCGCTGCAGATCGAATCGCAGGTTGCAGTAATCTTTGTATATAGGCTTCACCTTTTTCCCGGTGTAGCCTTCCCAAATCTTCATAATCGGGTTGAAACCAGGTAGAGGCATCTACCCTAATTTCGAGACCGTTAGAACTTAAAACCGTCATAGTTTCCTCCAGGGATTGCTGGCGCACCTCATATACAAATACTTTATTCCACGGCGCTACAAGGTGAAAACCTTCACTTAGGGGCGGTTCATCGGTTACTACTCCTCCACCAAAGGTTTTATAAAGCACCCCGGCCTCTCCCGAGCCTATGGTTACTGTAGATTTGGAAATGAATATGATTAATAATACAATTCCGATAATAATCGGTAAACCAATTTTAGGTAATTTTTCCATCTATACTTTTGAATTTAAATTAAGCCTCTGTATTTTCTAATAAACCACTCTGCCGCAAGCAAGGCTGCAATAATGAACAGCAGGTAGTACCATTCCAGCAAAGGTACTGATTTTTCACGGCTTTTCTGAACAGGTTTAAGTGCCGAATCCTGTAACAGACTGGATTTTAAATCGGATAATTGTGAGGGAAAATATAAGCCCCCCTCATTATTTTGTGCCAGGGCTTCCATTTTTCTAGCGTTGGCTCCTGCAAATTGTTGTTCGATCTCAAAATCTATGATTCTAAAACTTCCGCTTCTGCTTATTCCCGAACCTGATTCCTGAACCCTTAATTCATAAGTCCCGGGCTCCAGGTCATCAAATTCAGCATAAAAGTTATTATTCCCCGCCAGCAATTCTACTTCCCGATTTTCTTCGGAATTTTCTCTCCTCAGGCTTAAATTCAAATTCCCGCGAATATCAAAATTGTAATTTTCATCAAAATAATCGGCTCGTATAATCATTTTCTCGTTGGCATAGTAGGAAGCCTCATAATCCAGCTGAAGCCGGTCTCTTTTTTGAGTGCTGGCCAGGTTCTGAATTAATTTACCAAAGAAATTATCAAACTCATTGAAATCGGCATTTTTTCTAAAACTGGCGGCCCGCCATTTCCAGAGATTTTCACCGAATAAAAAGGCATTTTTTTGATTATTCCCGGTTACAAACGTCAATAAGGGCTCCCGGGTTTCCATTCCCTCAATTTGCTGAAAAAGCAAAATTCCTGTTTGGGCATTTCCGGGTTGTACTTGTCCGTAACGATCTTCTAATGGAGGAAAATCTGAAAAGCCTATATCTTCTAACTGAAACCTGCTAAAATCGGGATTGAATACAGGAAAAAAATCCTGATTTCTTGCTGTAAAGTCCTTTTTAAAAAACTCCTGAGCCGAATTCAAAAAATTCCAGTTGGTTTTTGTTCCGCTAATCACGAAGTAATTTTTATTCTTCTGCTTCAACTCCTCAAAAATATTGCGGAAAGCCGTACCCGGCTGATAGAGAATTACCAGTTGAAAATCTTCCAAATTCACCTCAGCCTCCTCGATATACTGAATTTTAACCTCCTGCTGCTCATTGCTTTCAATCGTTTTTTTAATCGCCCCTAAATCGGGGTGCGGCAACTGGCTTAGCAACAAAATCTGGCTGCGTTCATCGATCACCTCAACCACGAAATCCCGTCTGTTATTCTGAAGATTTTTCTCGTTTTCCAGCGGAAGGATTTCAGCTTCATAGCTCAATAGACCTATTTGGCCGGCCGGCAGATCAAATTCTATAATTTCTGAAGTATTTTCGGCTGAAAAGCTAATTTGCTTGGAGTAAACTTCAGCATTACTAGATCGCAGCACAAAACGGCTGTTTTGGGTATCGGTACCCGAATAATTTACGATCACCTCAACCGGAAACCTGTTATTCAAATACGCATAGCGATTCACGTTAAGCCTGCTAATTTCTAAATCAATATATGTTGCGGTATCACCAAACACCACGGGAAACAACTTATGCTGCCCGGCCGATTTGAAGTAGGCATAATCCCTGCCTTTGGTTTGATTGCCATCGCTAAGCAATACGACAGCCGAACTTTTTCTGGATTCTAAGTCTTTTATTTGCTGTAGAACAGCGTAAATATCGGTTTGGTTTTCGCTGAATTCCGGCGATGCCTCAGGAGAAATTTTCTCTCCAAAATAATAGGTTTTGATTTCAAAATTTTCCTGAAGCTCTTCATCTTTCTGAAGTTCCTGAACATAATCCTGAATCAATTGCTCCTGCTGCAAATATCTAAGAGAAGCTGAATTATCTACAGCTAAAATGAGTTCGGGTTTTTCGATCTCATATATTCTGGAAGTAATTTTTGGATTGATGAGCAAGACGAGAATCAGAAAAACTGCCAGGGCTCTTAAGGCAAAAAGCCAGTAATTTTGCCGGGTTCTTTTTTGCGCCCGATGCAGGTATTGAAAAAAGGAAAAGCCCAGCGCTAAAATCGCGGCCAGGCCTATTAATAAAATACTGCTGAAATTCATCACCGAAATTTACAAAATTTCAACTTAGCTGAGGCCCGGCCTTAAGACAGATTTTTTCCCTGTTTTTTTGCGTATTCAACAACGGCCTCCCGGGTAGTTAACCAGTTTCTGCCTTCTTTATAGGCATCAATTTTTCCCTGCCGTGCCAATAGACTTATATAATCTTTAGCATAGGGTAACTCTTCCTCCTCAACCAATCTCGAAATTTCGGTGTAGTTTGAATCATTATCGGGCAACGCCTGAATATAAATATTCAAACTACGCTCCAGGGCCTGGCACATCAACAAAATCAATTTTGAGTAATTCCCGGTGTTGGCCTGGTTTAATGCCTCATAATATTTGCTTCGGTCATTTCTTAAAATAATCGCCGGCGGGAATCCCGCGGCCATCAATAATAAATTCATCGCAAGCCGGGCTGTTCTTCCATTGCCATCGAAAAAAGGATGTATCCATAAAAACTTATGTTGAAATACTGTAGCCAGCTCAATTATATTTAAATCCTGTAGATTTTGATTAATGAAATCTACTAAGTCATCTACAAGCTGTGGTACTTTTAAAGCATTGGGTGGCATAAAATTGGCTCCCGCAATGCGAACCCCGGCAGTTCTAAGTCTTCCGGCGAAATCATCTTCTATGCTTCGTAAAACCAGTTCGTGCAACTTGAGGATGTCTTTCGCATTTAATATATAGTTAGGTGTTACCAAACTGTATAGATAGTCAAGTGCTATTTCGTGATTTTTGGCCTCAAAATGTTCCCGCAAGGATTTACCTTTTACCGTAACTCCTTCCTGCAAAATCATTTGAGTTTCCCGTAAGCTTAGACTATTCCCTTCTATACTGTTAGAATTGTAAGTCCATTCAATTACCAGGGCCTCTCTTATTTTTTTCAGGGCAATACCTGGTAAAGGCCGGGACATCTCCAGCTTCTTTTTCTTCTGAAATAACCTTTCGAAGCTTTCAGCAAATTCATTGCGATATGTTAGATCTATTTCCCACATACCACAAAATTACTAAAAATCGGGTTGTCTTTATTATTAATTTATCCGATTTTTTAAATTCTAACTATTGAATTTCAGAAGTTTAATAGATTTATTGTCCCGGTAATCCATTCGAAGCAAAATGATAACAGACGAAATCAAGGTAAGTATCCCAATAAGTAGAATCGCGGCTTCAATGCTTACCAGATCGGCTATGATACCTGTTAAAATTGCTCCTATGGCGTAGCCCAAATCCCGCCAAAGCCTAAATACCCCTATACTTTTAGCCCTGTCTTGTGGGTGGGTGTTATCGGCAATGGTGGCTAAAAAGGTAGGATAGACCATCGCGGTTCCCCAGCCCAGCAGAGAAGAAAGTATGATAAAATGATTCATCGTATCTGCCCAAACCAGAACAACCAGCACCAGGGCCTGCAATAACATCCCGATAAACAGCATATCTTTTTTACTGAATATATCGGCCATTTTTCCGGTAAAAAGTTGGCCAATTCCCCATACCGCTGGGTACAGAGCTGTTACGATCCCTATTTGTTCCAGGTTAAAACCTTTCCCGGCCAAAAGAATAGGAAACAGCCCCCAGGCCATCCCGTCGTTTAAGTTATTGATGAGCCCGGCCTGGGTCACCGACCCCAGGTTTTTTTCTTTCCAGGTCGTATCCCAAAATATATGTTTCAGCCGTGTAATTTCGCTTTTGCCCTCTTCTTTAGCTACGTGATGCCGGGTGTCTTCTATAAAGAAAATACTGAATATAAGGCCCAGGATCATCAATACTATTCCGAGGTAAAAGGGATAGGGTCGCAGGCCATATTCTGAAGCGATCCAACCGGTTAAAAAGGCTATAGCGGCCACGGCAAAATACCCGGCAAATTCATTAAGCCCCATCGCGAGACCCCGTTGCTTCTCCCCCACCAGATCTATTTTCATCACCACGGTGCTGCTCCAGGCCAGTCCCTGGTTGATTCCCAGCAAGACATTCGCAGCGATGATCCAGTTCCAGGTTTCGGCATAAATCAGGATAAAAGGGATAGGGATGGCAAAAATCCATCCCAAAACCAGTAAGTTTTTCCTTCCGAAGCGGTTGGCCAGAGCCCCGGCGTAATAATTTGAAATAGCTTTTACTACCCCAAATACAACGATAAATGAAAGTATAGCAGAGGTTGCGGCAATATTGAATTCTTTTTCGGCAATTTCGGGCAGGATGCTACGCTCCAGGCCTACCATACCTCCTACAAAGGCATTGACTAAAACCAGCAGACTAAATTGTTTCCAGTTTTCTCTAAGTCCTAATTTTATATGGTTCATGCAGCACAATTTCAGGATTAAAAGTAAAAATTCGTGACGAAGTTAAGCTGATTAAAATTGCTTTTGTTGAAAATACTCTGGGCGTCTGTTCGATTTTGGTTTTCCCGATATACCCATAGTAAATCAAAGCTAAGGCCCTCCAAAAACCGGTGAGCCTCATATTTTAAATGAGCATTAAATTGAAAGGATTCATCTACATTATATTTATTGAACTGAAGATCTCCCGGTTCAGGACCTTTCAATTGCTGCATTTCCATTCCCAGATGCACATCGGGTTGCGGGAAATGATATTCGGCTTTCAGAGTATATACCCCGGCATTTCCCAGTCCTTCCAACCGGGATCTGGGAATGGATGTATAAAAATGGTCCCTACCCAATTCCTTAGGAAACAAAAATCTTCCTGAATCAAAAGCACGGGTATAGGCAAAAGCCATTTTTAAGTTTTGATTATGCCAACCTATTTGAGAACTCAAAACCTGCCCGTTTTCTTCGGGTTGGACATAGCGATTTTCGTAGGCTAATGATTCAGAATGTGAATGCGGATTTTGATACACATATTGCAAGCCTAATTTGAAATTATCGAGGCCATACTCTGCCTGGGTCCACAGCGTATTCATCAATTTATCCAGGTAAAAGTCATATACTTTAAGGTTGAAATTATCTTTTCTGAAATTATAATTAAGAATGCCTATCCCTCGAGAATGATAAAATTCGTGATAATGAGCCTGGACTCCGTTAGGTTGGAATCCGTTATAAAAAAGGCCAATTCCTTCTTCGAAATCGAACCACTCGGTAGTGGCTCGTGGCGATACTCCATTTAACCAGCCAAGATTTACAATATGATTTTCAGAAAAATTTAAATGGTTCCAAATTCCACGATGTGCAAAAGGCTTCATCCGCCCGTCGGCCTGATTGAGAAGCGGGGTATATTCAGGTTCAAGCTTTCCCAAACTTATATAGGAATTTTTAAATCTATATCTTATAAAAAGTTCTTCGAGCCGGTCCAGATCATTAAAATTTCCTTTATTGAGCACATCATAAAGTTCATACTCCCATTTAGCATTTCTCCCTGTAACCGGGTCTTCATCCCCCAGGTCGCTGCCAAAGGTTTTATAAGTAAAGATGCCCTTAACCCCAATTTCGAATCCTTTGTAGTTTCCGCTTACAAATCCTACTGCCCCGCCAGTCGCATTGGTATAATAATCCCGTAGCTCCCCGCGGTTAATGGTATTCATAAAAAAATTTCGGAAATGGCCGTGAAAATGAGCATTGGTAAAAACCTTTCTTAATTCGGTAGTATTTTCCTGACTTTGATGCTGAGAAAACATAATGGTCGGGATCAGGAAAAATAAAAGGAGACTGATTTTCAGAAATTTCATAAAATGGAATGTTTCTGCAAAAGTCTCTATTGAAGACATCATTTTCAGTAACAAGTGTTACGAAAGCTTTGTAACATAAGTCACAAAAACCTCAAGTTAAAAACTATATATTTGCCGATCTTAAATGAAATTGAAAAGCCACATAGCGATTTTGCTTGCCGTAATTTTCTTCGGAAAATTCCTGATGCTGGATGCGAAAATTCTTGACAGCTTGTTTGCAGACACCGCTATAACCTGGGTAAATCCCTATTGCGAAAAAAACAAGCTAAAATCTTCGACTGAAGAAAATAAAGCAAATTTTGAAGAAAAATCAGATCTTCTGGTTTTGGCTATAGATAGTTTTTGTAGCTCAGTTTTCGATTTCAAAACTTTAGCCTGGCAAATGGGAAAGGCTGAAGAAAATTTCGGGGAATATGATTATTTACCTCTTTCCCTACACTCCGATTTTCAGAAGAAATTCTACCCTCCCCCAAAGTTCAACCTGGTATAAATTCGTTTTGTTTTGGGCATAAGTCCCGAAACCGGTTTTTAATCAGTTTAACTTTAATTTTCAATTATGACATCTCAAATCCCGGTGAGTTCTGCTTCGGTGCGGGTACTCCGAATTTTGCTTAGCGGCATCTTTTTGCTGGCAGGGTTTAATCACCTACTTCAGGTAGATAAAACCGTGTCCCGAATAGACCAGGCCAGTTTTAAGGGAATCGCCTATTTCTTTGGAAACCCCGAGCTTTTGGTAATTCTTTCAGGTATTGTAATGTTAATCGCCGGCGGCTCCTTGCTGCTGGGATTCAAAACGAAATGGGCTGCTCTTGTTTTAACAGCGGTACTCATTCCCATTACCTTAACCGTGCAGGTAGGCCAAATCAACACCCTGGGCCCGCTGTTTAAGAATATTGCCATCTTCGGCGGACTCTTATTCTTTATTCTGAACGATTTTCAAAACACAAAAACTAAAGAAATATAAATCCCTGCCAGATCGAGCGCAGTTGAAATCGCAATGTCAGATCGAGCGCAGTCGAGATCTCATTGTCAAATTGAGCGCAGTCGAGATCTCATTTTCAATTTAAAAATTCATCAGTCTCAGATAGAGACAAAAATTAAATTCTAATGAAAAAATCACTTTTAATATTCAGCGCATTTTTAATGCTATTCACCTTTAAAATTCAGGCCCAGCAATCTGCTGAAGACCTAAATAACTATGTAGTACTCACTAAAAAGATTCCGCAGCTGCAACCCATACTTATCACTGCTGAAGAACTCAAAGCCGAAGACAGCGAAAAGTTTGGCAATTTTGAGGTCATTGTTTGCGGAGAGACCGTGAAGGGACTTACTGAAAAAGAAGAGCTTCAGAAGTACCTGGATCGGGCCAAAAAAACCGGCGTAAAAATTAAAGCCTGCGGATTCTCTTTGAAGAAGTTTGGCGTGGATCCCAACAAAATTCCAGAAGCAATGGAAATCGTAGAAAACGGAATTCTTTACAATTTCAGGCTTCAGAAGAAAGGTTATTTCAGCATAGAACTTTAACTGAAGATTTAAGCCTGCACCTGGAATCAGCCAGACCTGTAAGGTTTTTTCAAACCATGTAAGTCTCAGGCTAATCTGCAAAACCTACAAGGTCTTAGAGACCTTGCAGATTAGACCTGGACCGGACTGTATGGTTTTTTTGAACCTTGCAGGTCTGTAAATAGGTTGAATACTAAACGAAAAAATCAAATAATATGAATATCAATTCCAAAATAAAATCAATATTAATCTTGTTTTCTGCAGTCCTGTTTACTGCTTTATTAGCCTCCTGTAACAATGCTGTAGGAAACACTTCTAAGAAAATAGAAAAAGAGATGACAATAATCACCATTCTACAAACGGCCGATATCCACGGACAGCTGGACCCGCATCCCGAACTCTTTTGGGAAAATGAAGAAATCGTATTCAAAGAGCGCGGCGGACTGGCGCATATTCAAACTTTATTTGAGCAGGAAAAGGCCAATAATCCCAATACGATTATCGTAGATGGCGGCGACCTCATTCAGGGTAGCGGATACGCAGCATTTTCAGAAGGAAAAATTTTCCCCGATATCATTAAGAATATGGATTACGACCTTATAGTACCCGGAAACTGGGAGGTGGTATATGGCAAACAGGTAATGATGGATGTGTTACAGGGTTTTGAAACTCCGGTGATTGCTCAGAATATGTTTCACGAGGAAGATAAAAAAGAACTCTTCCCTCCATACTGGACCAAAGAAATAGCCGGAGTAAAACTAGGGTTTATCGGTATCAATGATCCCGATGTGCCGGTGCGGCAAAACCCGATTTTTAGTGAAGGTATAGGTTTTAGTGGGATCGATGAGAGCGTGAAAGAACTCATTCAGAAAGTGAAAAATCAGGAAGAGGTAGATGCGCTTTTTCTGGTGACTCATATCGGGATATTCAAACAGGTAGAACTTGCCAATGACCCTATTTCGAAAGATGTAGATTATATTCTTGGAAACGATACCCACGAGCGGGTGAGACAACCGATTCAGGGAAAATATGCTAAAGTCACCGAGCCCGGAGCCTTTGGATCTTTTGTGGGGAAGCTGGATTTATATTTTGAAGACGGAAAAATCGTTAAGGAGGAATACGAATTGCTCGAAGTAGACCCGGAAAAGTATCCGGCAAATAAGAATATAACCAGGCTTGTAGAGCAGGCCAAAGAGCCTTATCGTGACAACCTCGAAACCGTGGTGGGCTACACCAATACCCCGCTTTACCGGTACCTTACTGTTGAAAACCCAATGGATAATATGATCACCGATGCTGCCAGATGGAAAACCGGAGCAGATATTTCGATCTCTAACGGATTCCGCTTCGGAAATCCCATTGTTCCCGAAGATGGTAAACCTGCCCCTATTACCCGGGCGAATTTATGGAATTTGCTACCGGTAAACGAAAAGGTAAAAACCGGAAAAGCCACCGGAAAACAGATAAAAGACTGGCTGGAAAACGAAATGCATAATGCTTTTGCTCAAAAAGGCAGCGAAAGATTTGGAGGCTGGCTGGCCAGGTTTTCGGGGATGAAAGTAGATTTTAATTCCCAAAACCAAAAGGGTGAACGCATTCAATCTATCACTGTAAATGGAGAGGAAATGCAGGAAGATGAATATTATACCATTTCGGCCTGCGTTAGACCCGGAGATCCCATTGACAATCTTTGTAGAATGCCGAACGTAAAAGACGTGGAAGTGAAAGATTATACCATACACGAGGTGGTAGAAGAATATTTAAAAGTGTATTCCCCGGTTTCACCCGGGCTGGATGGCCGTGCTTATTGTGAGTATTTGGGCGAAACCTCCTTCTCAACCGTTCCCGGAACCGATTATGAATTTCAATAAAATCATCTGAAATTTTATAAAGCCTTTGAGCTGACCTGCAAGGTTTTTTTCCAAACCTTGTAGGTCTTTTTTTCAAGCTCAAGAAACCTACAAGGTCTCCGAGACCTTGCAGGTTTGAACTATTGAAGTGTCGCTCCTATTTATCAAACTATATTATCAAAATGAAATTCCAGACCACGGTTTCAACCGTGGTGATTAGAAAACAATAACCGCCAAATGGCCTAGGGTTAAAACCCCGGGCTAAACAAAAACCCTGTTGAAATTCCAGCCAGACCTGCAAGGTTTTTTTCCAAACCTTGTAGGTCTTTTTCGTGAACCCAACGAAACACACAAGGTCTTCGAGACCTTGCAGGTTGAATTACTATGAGCTTTAAAATTTAGTACTCCGGTTTTTAAATTCTAATCAAATTCCCCCTTTGGGGGCCAGGGGGCTTATAAGGTCTTAGAGACCTTGCAGGTTGAATTACATAGAAAAACACGGGATAATAAAATTAGATTTCCAATAAAAATAAAGATTGCAATTTAAATTCTAATCAAATTCCCCCTTTGGGGGCCAGGGGGCTTATAAGGTCTTCGAGACCTTGCAGGTTTGAACTATTGAAGTGTCGCTCCTATTTATCAAACCATATTATCAAAATGAAATCCCAGACCACGGTTTCAACCGTGGTGATTAGAAAACATAACCGCCAAATGGCCCAGGGTTAAAACCCCGGGCTAATAAAATGACCTGATTAAAGATTGAGCCAGACCTGCAAGGTTTTTTTCCAAACCTTGTAGGTCTTAATTCTATAAAGAAACCTACAAGGTCTTTGAGACCTTGCAGGTTGAATTACTATGAGCTTTTAAATTTGGCACTCCGGGTTTTAAATTCTAATCAAATTCCCCCTTTGGGGGCCAGGGGGCTTATAAGGTCTTAGAAACCTTGCAGGTTAGAACTTTGAGACAATATGTTTTAAGTATTTCGCCTCTACGAGGCTGAATTCCGGAACAAAGAGAATACCAGCTCCAGAGGAGCGGCACTCGATTAACTAAATCAAATGAATAAAATTAAATTCCAGACCACGGTTTCAACCGTGGTGATTAGAAAACATAACTGCCAAATAAACCCTGTTGAAATTCCAGCCAGACCTGCAAGGTTTTTTTCCAAACCTTGTAGGTCTTTTTCGTGAACCCAACGAAACACACAAGGTCTTCGAGACCTTGCAGGTTGAATTACTATGAGCTTTAAAATTTAGTACTCCGGTTTTTAAATTCTAATCCAATTCCCCCTTGGGGGGCCAGGGGGCTTTTTTACAAGGTCTTAGAGACCTTGCAGGATAAAATTAAGAAGGAGCAGCTCTTCTATTTTAGAACCAAAAATTCCAATCGTAAAAACAGTATAAATTATTTACTGTTTTCGGGTTTCTCCAGAATCTTGATCATATTAAAAGATTTCATCAAATGAAATAATCCCGGCAAAATCACGAATCCGCCTATAAGCAGCATAATTGCCAGATTTTTTATCGTGGCTTCAGGAGCAAGATTTTCCAACATACTAACCTCTTTATTATTGGTGATAATGATATAAGGAAAATGAGCGTAAAGCGCGGCGAACAAAATAAGCACCACCTGAAATCCGGCCAGGTACCTACTGGCAATCCTGTATTCTTTTCTGATAAATTTCCATAGCGGAAACAGCAAGACCCCCGATAATCCCACGCATAAAAGCGACACCTGATTACTTAAAAAATCCTGTACAAACTTTACGTCACTGAAGTAACCATAGGTGATGAGGATAAATCCAAAAATTACCAGGATCACCGTAAAAAATGCTGAAGATTTGCTATAATGTTTCCGGGCGGCCCCATCGGCCTCACCAATAAGCAACGTGGCGGCCAGAAAGGCACAGAGAGCGGCATAAAAAAGGCCTACCAGAAAACTGAAGAGATTCAGCCAATTTGCCATAAACAGGTCATAAAACCCGAAATTTTCATAATCTTCAGTAAGATTTATACCGCCCCCAATTAAGGCTCCAAAACACATTCCGAGGAAAATGGGAGTAACAAAACTTCCAATTCTAAAAAGCCGGTTATACCAAATTTGTGAGCTATCTACCACGGCATCATAATGCCTAAAAACGAAAGCCACTCCCCGAATCGTTATTCCCAATAAAACCAGGGTTAAAGGAATATGTAAATAAATCACCAGGATATTAAAATAAACCGGAAAGGCCACCCAAAGAATCACCAACAAAATGATTAACCAAATATGATTGGCCTCCCATATTGGTCCCATCACTCTGTAAATAGTATCCCGGGTGGTTTCTTTGTTTTTTGCTGAAGAAAATAATTCTACGATCCCCGCACCAAAATCGGCGCCCCCAAGCAACACATAGAGCAGCAGTGAAAAAAGCAGAAAAAACAACACAATGTACAACATAACTATTCTGAAGTTTGGTTAAGGGATTTAATTTGACGGTTCATAAGCCAGGTAACTGTAATGGCCAAAATCGTGTATAAAAACAGGTAAAAGAAAAAGCTGTATTTCATCCCGGGCATTGGGGTTACCGCTTCACTGGTACGCATAATTTTATGGATAATCCAGGGTTGCCTTCCTACTTCGGTAACCACCCAACCGGCTTCGATCGCAATAAATCCAAGCGGAGCTATAAAGATGAATAGCAGCCAGTAATATTTATTCTGAAGCCAGTTTTTCTTCCGCAGACTAATGAAATAGATAAGTCCGGCCAGCATCAGCAATGTTCCTATTCCTACCATAATCTGAAAGGCATAATGCACAATGGCAACCGGGGGCAGTTCATCGTCTGGAAAATCGTTCAGCCCTTTTACTTCAGCATCAAAATCTCCGAAAGCGAGAAAGGATAAAGCCTTCGGAATTTCGATCTTATGAGAAACGCTTCGGTTTTCTTCATCCACGATACCACCGATATAAAGCGGAGCCCCGGTAGAAGTTTCGTAATGCGCCTCCATCGCAGCGAGTTTAACCGGTTGACGCCGGGCGACATCTTTAGCTGAAAGATCTCCACTAATCGGTTGTAAAAAGGCCGCTACAGCACCAAAAACAATAGCGATCTTAAAGGCTTTGGTATGTAATTCTACATTTCTTTTTCTGAAGATTTGAAAAGCGTGGACCCCGGCCACTCCAAAACTGGTAGCCACAAATGCGGCCAGTGTCATATGCAGGGCCTGGGTAAACCAGGCGGGGTTGAGAAGGGCCTGCACCGGATCTATATTGGTAAATTCCCCGTTCACATATTCGAATCCTGAAGGAGCATTCATCCACCCATTGGCCGAGACCACCAAAATACCCGAAGCCACCCCGGCTACGCCAATAATGATCCCCGTAAACCAGTGAAATTTTTCAGGTAATTTATCCCAACCATAGAGATAGAACCCCAGGGCAATGGCTTCTACAAAAAATGCCGCACCTTCTAAAGAAAAAGGCATCCCGATAATCGGGCCGGCGTGTTTCATAAATTCGGGCCAGAGCATTCCCAGTTCGAAAGAAAGTGCTGTTCCAGATACGGCTCCTGTAACGAAGAAAATCGCAACTCCTTTAAGCCAGGCTTTTGTGAGTTTAAGATAGACAGGGTTTCGGGTTTTTAACCATTTGCGATGGGCCACCACCATAAAAAATGGCATCACCATTCCTATACAGGCGAAAATTATGTGAAAACCAAGGGTAAAAGCCATTTGCAGGCGCGCGTAATCCAGATTCTCCATTCAGCAAAAATTAAAGGGATTGAATATCAGCAGAATACCGTCAACCCATCCCCGATTATCAGAGATTTAAATTTAGGAAAAAATCCTGCGGTGACCATTCGAAATAGGTGCTAATCCAGGAAGAATTGAATGCTTGTTTTTAAATGATTTGGAGTACTTCGGGATTTCAGAAAAAGCAGAAGAAACTCCAGCCAGACCTGCAAGGTTTTTTTCCAAACCTTGTAGGTCTTTTTCGTGAATTCATAGAAACCTACAAGGTCTTTGAGACCTTGCAGGTTAGAACTATTGAAGTGTCGCTCCTATGGAGCTCTTATTTAAAATGATCGAACTTTGCTATAAATCTGCCGCCTCTACGAGGCTGGAGCATTTGATGATTCGAAAAAACCAGCTCCAGAGGAGCGGCATTCAGTCGACCAAACCCCATCATCAAACAAAACGGCAGACCACGGTTTTAACCGTGGTAATAAGAAAACATACCCGCCAAGTCGCCCAGGGTTAAAACCCTGGGCCAAACAAAAACCCTGTTGAAATTCCAGCAAAACCTGCAAGGTTTTTTTCCAAACCTTGTAGGTCTTTTTCGTGAATTCACAGAAACCTACAAGGTCTTGGAGACCTTGCAGGTTGAATTACATAAAAAACCATGGGTTACTAAGACCTAAATTCCAATATATATATAGTTTACAATTTAAACTCTATTTTAATTCCCCCTCTGGGGGTTAGGGGGCTCTATAGGGCCTTATGAAAGTTCCATCCAAATAATATAAATTCCCATCAACAAAACGAACCACCCAAAGCCTTTTTTGAGTTTTTTTCCGTCGATAAATTTATTGAGATAAACTCCTATAAAAATTCCAAATACAGATAGCGCGGTGAAAATGAGCAAAAACAACCAGTCGATTTCCAGATTCTGAATATCCCCGGTGAATCCGATTAAAGATTTTACCGCAATGATCAGCAAGGAAGTAGCCACAGCTTTTTTCATTGGCAATTTGGCCAGCAATACCAGGGCCGGGATAATAAGGAATCCGCCGCCTGCCCCAACTATACCCGTTAAAACGCCTACCACAATACCTTCAATGATAATTAGCGGATAATTATAACTTACTTTTCCCGTAGTGACCTGCTTTTTTCCGTTTTCCCGTATCATCGAGACCGAAGCGATTACCATAATAATGGCAAAAAACAACATAATCCCGATATTTTTTGTGATCTCTACTCCACCTACATAAAACAAGGATTCGGGAATGGCCGGGACCATCCATTTACGGGTGGTATAAACTGCGATAAAAGCCGGAATAGAGAAAACAATGGCAGTACGAAAATCTACCAGTTTCTTCTGCATATTTTTAAAGGCTCCCACCAGGGAGGTAGCTCCCACCACAAAAAGCGAATAGGCTGTGGCAGTCACCGGATTGATCATTAGCAGATACACCAACACCGGCACGGTAAGTATAGAGCCTCCTCCTCCAATTAAACCCAAAACCACTCCAATTAAAATTCCGCCCAGGTAACCAAGTATTTCCAGTAATTCCATAAATATCTTACGATTTTTTAACGCTGCAAAAATACCTGACTTAGGGGCGTACCACAGTAACAAGGGTTACACAATGGGCTAAACATATTTTTATTACTTCTGAAATTTTACAATTCCAGGACTTCTATGCTATTTCGCTGAAGTTTGATTTTTCCTTCAAGTTCCAGTTTCTTCAAAAGTCGGGAAACTACCACCCGGGAAGTATGAAGATCGTAAGCGATTTGCTGATGCGTATTGTTCACCACCTCACTCTGATTGATCTTGGCTTTATCTTTTAGATATTTCATCAATCTTTCGTCCATATTAAAGAAAGCGATGGTATCTATGGTTTCCAGCATTTCATTGAGCCTGGCGTGATAAGATTCGAACACGAAATTACGCCAGGATTTATATTTGGAAGTCCACTCCTCCATCTTATCGATGGGGATCATAATAAGCGTGGTATCCCTCTCGGCCACCGCCCTGATCTCGCTTTTGGTTTGGCCCAGGCAGCAGGACAGGGTCATGGCACAGGTATCACCCCGCTCAAGAAAATAAAGCAGCAGTTCGTCGCCATCTTTATCTTCTCTCATAATTTTTATGGCTCCCTGCAGCAAAAGTGGCATCATTTTCACGTAATCGCCAATTTCTATGATTTTTTCCCCGGCCGGTACTTCTTTTAGTGTTCCTACCTCGGCGATTTCGTTGATTAATTCTTCTTCAAAAATAAAATGATAAGCCTCCTTTAATTGTTCCAGCATTGTGTAGTTTTTTCTGAAGTTTAAAAATAGGATTTTTTCTGTAGTTGGGGTTGGATTTCAAAAGTTACAGGATTCGGGTTGCTGGCAATTAAATCAATTCCAATTCTAATTGCTTAAAATGGAACGCTGATAACGCTGATTTTTAAAATTTTCACTGATTTCATTCTGCTGCGAATGCAAAATGATTTTCTATGAATTTTGGGGACTTAGTGTGAAGAATTACATTTTTAACCTGGTAAATGGACCGCTGATGACGCTGAATTTCTTGATTTTCGCGGAAGAAAAACATTTTTTCAGTTCTAACTTTTACCTTCTAACCTCTAACTTAAAAATCGCCACGAATGCACGAATATTTTCTTTGCCATCCCGGTCGGGATTGCGGCACAGCTGCCGACTTTGCCTACTTTGCGTTCCCGATAGCTATCGGGATAGCCTCCTTTGCGTGAAACTTATACCAGCGACGCTAGTGAAGGCGATTGGCATTGATTTTCGCAGATTAAAACCAGGGAACATCAACTATAAAATTCTCTTCCAGCCCTTCAGGCTGGGGGAATTGGTTATTTTTCGTACCCGGGGCTGGGCCCCGGGCTGGATTTTCTAGCCCTTCAGGCTAAATATCCTATCATCTTGAAAAAATTTAGGAAGTATTGCCTCTCCACTCATCAGCGTTCTTTTTTAAAATCAACACAGCTGGAACCGACAACAAACAACGGGCAACCGGGATCGGGGTACAGGCAACAAGAAACATAGCACCGCTTTTCATCAAACTCACAGCCAATAAACATCAATCCTCACTCAGATGAGACCCCTCCTGCGTCGGGGTGACAAAAAAAGAAAGTGGTTGCGGGATTCGGGATTCGTTAAAGGAAAAATTCTTCACCCTAGTGAGACCCGAAATTTGAAGGCGCAGCCGCACAAATTTACGATGGTCGAACTATCCCGAATTTACTTCGGGATCATACTGAAACCAACAAGCACTTAAGTTGATCAGGATTTGCGAAAAACGAAGATTTCAGTCACGAAGACTAACCTCTAAAGACTAAGACTCCATATACAGAAGAAGTGCTATATCCCTCACTCAAATGAACCCCTTCTTCATCGTGCTGACAAAAAGAAACGGGATTCGCGATTCAGGATCCGTAAAATTTGAATTCCTCCAATAGAGTCAACTCTATTCAGGGCTTCACAAACAGGCAACCGGGAACCAACAACAAACAGACAAACAACACGCAACACGAAACACACAACCCGCAAGCGAGAATCGACAACAAACAACAAACAATAAACAACCGAGAACAGACAACAGAGAACCGGGAACGGGCAACCGGCAACCGGGAACGGGGAACGGGAAACAAAGAACAGGCTCCCGATAGCTATCGGGACGGCAACAGAATTCTTAGCTTCAAACTTTTTCCCTACCTTTGTTAACAATTTCCAGTATCTTATCACTGGAAAATAAAAATTAATGCAAGAAGCTACCCCCCTACAAATTCTAATTGCCGAAGATGATCCTGTGATCACCCGGCTGCAGGAATATCACCTTCACCGCCTTACCCAATTGCCGGTAAGTACTTTTTGGAATGGAAAGGAGCTAACTTCTTTTCTAAATAACCTGCAGAATCCTGAAAAAACTGCCTTTCTGCTTTTTCTCGATCTAAATATGCCACTTATGAATGGCTGGGAAGTGCTGGATTTTATCGAGCAAAACCTGCCCGATTTCCCTGTTTTTATCGTCGTGCTCACCTCCTCCTTAAATCCTAAAGATGAAGCCAAAGCCAAAGCATATAAGCAGGTGATTGGCTTTCACGATAAGTTTCTGGAACGCGAAGATTTCAGAAACATCTTACAGTCGCCGCAACTTACCGCCATTACCTCTGCTGAAATCTTAAAGGACTAGGTTAAAATTCTGGTAAAATAGGCTGAAGAAGTTCATTTCAGGAATTAGCTGATTAATTTTAAGCTGAAAAAACTTTCAGCTATGAAAAAAAGACAACTCGGTACTACCAGCATTGAAATTCCCCCAATTATTTTCGGTGGAAATGTTTTTGGATGGACACTTTCTGAAAAAGAAAGTTTTGAAATGCTCGATAGGCTTTACGAGCTTGGCTTTGATTGTATAGACACCGCCGATGTGTATTCCCGCTGGGCCGACGGCGTTGAAGGTGGCACTTCTGAAAGAATTATCGGAAAATGGATGAAAGAGCGCGGCAACCGCGATAAGATGAGCATTTTCACCAAAGTGGGCAGCAGTATGCAGCAGGGCGGCCCAAAGAATGTGTCTAAAACCTATATTCTCAAAGCTGCTGAAGATTCTCTTTCCCGTCTCCAAACCGATTATATCGACCTCTACCTCACCCATTATGATGATGAAAAATCTCCGGTTGAGGAAACTCTTGAAGCTTATCAAAAACTAATTGAGCAGGGAAAAGTTCGTCATATCGGGGCCTCGAATATTTCTGCCGAACGTTTATTGGCTTCTCTTGAAACTTCTGATAAAAAGGATTGGGCCAAATATGAGGTGTTGCAACCCGAATACAATCTGGTAGGACGCGAACAGTTCGACGGCGCTCTTGCAAAAATCGCCCGCGAACATCACTTGGCGGTAACCCCCTACTTCGCCCTGGCCAGCGGATTCCTCACCGGGAAGTACAAAACTGAAGCCGATTTTAAAAAAGGCGATCGCAAACAATTCGCCGAAAAATACTTTAATGAAAAAGGCCTGAGAATTTTAGAAGAAGTAGAAAGCATCGCAAAAACCCATAAAACCAGCAATGCCGCTATTGCCCTGGCCTGGCTCATCCAGCATCCCGATATCGCAGCTCCCATCGCCAGCGCAACTAAAGCAAGTCATTTGGAAGCCTTTGAAGATGCGGTGAATCTGAAATTATCCTCAGCCGAAATTCAAAAGCTCACTCTGCTTGGGGAGTAGGTTGTCGGGTGTGGGTTGTCGGTTGTCGGTTGTCGGTTCTCGGTTTTGGGTTCTCGGTTGGGGTGGGGGTTTTTGAGTAAAAAATGTGGATTCCCGGCTGTATTTTAGTATTAGTATTCTGTACTACTCAACACGATCAATCCTGAATCTTAAATTTTTAAATCTTGAATTTTACGCAGGCAACGGGCAACAGGCAACAGGCAACAGGCAACAGGCAACAGGCAACAAACAACTAAGACACCGCCTCCAGCAACCCGACTAAATCAACAACTATCTGCTCCCCGGTTTTCATATTTTTTAAAGTGAAGGTTTTCTGGTGAATTTCTTCACCCCCGGCCAGTACAACAAACGGAATCTCGCGTTTGTTGGCATACTTCATTTGCTTGTTCATTTTAGCAGCATCGGGATACAACTCGGCTGTGATATTTTGCTTCCTGAGTTGGAAGATGCTTTTCATTGCATATAAAGCCTCGCTTTCACCAAAGTTGATGAAAAGTACTTTGGTATTTTCTGTAACTGCTTCGGGGAACAGACCAAGTTCTTCCAGCACCAGGTAAATACGGTCAAGGCCAAAAGAAATCCCCACACCACTAATATCTTTCAATCCGAAAATTCCGGTAAGGTCGTCGTAACGGCCACCCCCGCCAATAGAGCCCATTTTCACCTTTTCTGGCGCTGCCACTTCGAAAATAGCGCCGGTGTAATAGTTGAGTCCGCGAGCCAGGGTTACATCCAGGTCGACTTTCGCGGTTTCTAAAGGCATTTCTTCAATCGCCTTCTGAATAAATTCGAGTTCAGTCACTCCTGCAAGCCCGGTTTCTGAGGTTTTTAGAATGTCTTTTAAGGCCGCTGTTTTTTCGGCAAAATCGCCCTTCAGCTTAAAAATGGGACTTATCTTCTCAATAGCTGCTTCAGAAATTCCCTTTTCATGCATTTCTTTCACCACGCCTTCTTCCCCTATTTTATCGAGCTTATCGAGGGCCACGGTGAAATCTATAAGTTTATCGCTTTCTCCAATTACTTCAGCAAAACCAGATAAAACTTTACGATTATTGAGTTTTATAGTTACGCCCTCAAGATTCAATGCTGAAAATACGGCATCATACAATTGCACAAATTCTACTTCCTGCCAAAGACTGTTGCTACCCACCACATCGGCGTCGCATTGGTAAAACTCGCGGAAGCGTCCTTTTTGCGGCCTGTCGGCACGCCATACCGGCTGAATCTGGTAGCGTTTGAACGGGAAATCGATCTCGTTTTGATGTTGCACCACATAGCGCGCAAAGGGAACGGTAAGATCATAACGTAGCGCTTTTTCACTGATAGAAGGCGTAAGCTTCAGCGAATCCTTTTCGGCAAGTGCGTTGGCATCGGCTTTCCGAAGAAAATCTCCAGAATTCAGGATCTTGAAAATGAGCCGGTCACCTTCGTCTCCATATTTCCCCATCAAGGTTTCTGAATTTTCAAAGCTGGGGGTTTCAATTGGTTGAAATCCGAATTTTTTAAATTCAGTTTTGATTACTGAAAATATATAATTTCGCTTTGCAACTTCAGCAGGAGAAAAATCACGGGTCCCTTTGGGAATCGAAGGTTTTTGAGCCATTCTTAATGTTTATTTGAGGATGCAAATATCTTAATTTTTAAATGAACCGAAACCTTTTTACGATTTTAAGTAACATTTGGCGCGGCTTGTAGTCTAACTTAACATAAGATAAAATCGCTTTTATGTTTTCAATGTTCCGGGAAAATATTCGTATTGCAATGGCTTCGATTAAAAGCCAGTTGCTTAGAACCATATTAACCGTGATGATCATCGCTATTGGAATCACCGCATTAGTGGGGATTTTGAGTGCTGTGAGTGCCCTGGAAAATACCATTAGCAGCGATTTTGCTTCTATGGGGGCCAACACTTTTAATATTCAGCGTTACGAATTTAACAGTCAGCGACAGGGTGGCGGGGAGCAGCAAAAGGTAAATCCCATCATCAATTACCGGCAGGTAAAGCAATTTGAAGAGACTTATTCTTTTCCATTCACCAAAACCGCGGTTTCCTTTACCGGAACTGCAGGCGCAGAGGTGAAATATGAAAGCGAAAAAACCGATCCTGAAATTCAGGTGTTGGGAGTGAATGAAAATTTCCTGGAAAATTCGGGCTTAAATCTGGAGTCGGGCCGGGAGTTCAATATTTTTGATATTTCCAATAACTCTCCGGTTGCCATTTTAGGATCAGATTTTGCACAACCTGAAAGCATCTTTAAAGGCGCCGATCCTACCGGAAAAACGATTAGCATACGCGGGGCGAAATTCAGAGTGATAGGGGTTTTGGAAAAAAAAGGAAGCACCTTTGGGAATAATCAGGATCTCCGGGTTTTAATTCCGGTGCAGGTGGCCCGCAGTTTATTTACCCAACCCAACATCAATTATAATGTTAGTGTGAAAGTTGATGATAAGGAATACCTGGAAGCTGCCCAGGAAGAGGCTATTTTAACTTTCAGAAATATAAGGGGGCTAAGCCCGGTTGAAGAAAACAATTTCGGACTTCAACGCAGCGATGATCTTATTAATAGAATATTCCAGATCACCAGCTATTTGAATTTTGCCGCCTGGATAATTTCGATTATCACCATTTTCGGTTCCAGTATCGCCCTTATGAATATTATGCTGGTAAGCGTTACCGAACGTACCCGGGAAATTGGTGTGCGAAAAGCCCTGGGTGCTAAAAAAGGCACCATTGCCGGGCAGTTTTTTATGGAAACCCTTATCATAGGTCAAATAGGCGGACTTATAGGTATTTTCTTCGGAATATTGATTGGGCTTGGGGTTTCATCGGCTGCAGGCTTCGATTTTGCCACCCCCTGGAAAGCCATGTTATGGGCCACCGGCATCACCATACTCGTCGCCATTCTCGCCGGAAGTTATCCCGCGTCAAAAGCCGCTAAACAAGATCCTATTGAATCTTTAAGATACGAATAGTTATTCTTTAACTACTTCTTCGAAATAACGATACAGCTCGCCTTTGGTGATATTGGCACCCTGTTTTATAAGAGCGAAAATATCCTTATTTCGGTCTTCGGTAATGGCTTTGGTCGAAGTGTAAATATTCACCCTGTCGTCCATTAAATTTTTCTGAAGCCAGGTATAGCCACTACGGGTGGTGATGTCGATGCCTTCATCTTCTACTTTGATCGCGATTAGATTGATGCTGGCCTGGCTAATATGAAACAGGAAGATTTGGCGCTGAGAGAAATGCTCCAGGAATTCTACCTTATTCAAAACCCCTTCCCAGATCAGGTCGCTAAAAATATCGAGTTCCTGTTCGGCGACCTCGGGTTTTTCGGTTTTGATTTTTTGCCATTCTTCAGCAGTGATAGATTGGGCAGCCAGGAAATTGATAAATTCCTGCTGCATCTCTTCAAATTGTTCTTTGCTTAAACGTGCGTACTTCATAGAAAACTTATAATTAACCGACCTGATCCAGGAAAGCCATGGTAATTTGAATGAAAAAGCCCGCTACTGGAGCGGGCTTTAAATAATATATAGCTTTAATTAAGCTTCTCCTACAACTTCAAAAGTGAAGTTAGAGATCACCTCACGGTGAAAACGAAGAGTAGCTTCATATTGCCCAAGACGCTTGATATTTCCACCGGCGATGCTGATGTATTTTTTATCAAGATTCACTCCTTCTTTAGAAAGAGCTTCGGCCAGGTCTGCATTGGTGATAGAACCAAACAACTTGTCACCTGCTCCTGCCTTGGCAGTAAGTTTAATGTCAAGATCGTTAAGTTTCTCAGCCTGTTTCTTAGCCTCGTCTATGTTCTTTTGCTCTTTATAGGCTCTTTGCTTTAAAGTCTCTTCCAGCATTTTTCTTGCAGAAGGAGTTGCCAGCTGGCCATATCCCTGAGGAATAAGGTAGTTACGTCCGTACCCGTTTTTCACGTTTACCACGTCGTCCTTAAATCCAAGGTTTTCTACGTCTTTTAAAAGTATCAATTCCATAATTGCCTCTTTTTATTTTAATAAATCACCTACGTAAGGCATTAGCGCCAGGTGGCGGGCACGCTTTACGGCTACTGCCACTTTTCTCTGGTACTTTAGAGAAGTTCCTGTAAGACGACGGGGTAAAAGTTTTCCCTGCTCGTTTACGAAACTCATAAGGAAATCTGGATCTTTGTAATCGATATACTTAATCCCCGATCTTTTAAATCTACAGTACTTTTTGGTTTTAGAGGTCTCTATATTAAGCGGAGTAAGATATCTGATCTCCCCGTCTTTTTTACCTTTTGCTTGTTGTTCAATAGATGTAGCCATACTTACGCTTTTTCCTGATTTCTTTTTCTTCTCTTTTCAGCCCAGGCAGCAGCATGCTTATCTAACCTTACAGTTAGGTAACGCATCATACGCTCGTCTCTTCTGAAATCTAATTCTAAAGGCTCAATCACTTCTCCGGGAGCCTGGAATTCGAATAAGTGGTAAAATCCACTTTTCTTGTGCTGGATTGGGTAAGCCAGTTTTTTAAGGCCCCAATCTTCTTTGGAAATCATCTTCGCCCCTTTAGAAACAAGAAAATCTTCGTATTTCTTAACTGTCTCCTTTATCTGGTCATCAGATAAAACGGGATTCAAGATGAAAACAGTTTCATAATGGTTCATAAAATTGCTTTTATTTAAATTGGCTGCAAAAATAGAATTATTATTTCATTTCTCAAAGCTTATTTTAAAGGATAATCTGCTTAATTCATCGCCCAAATTATGTTTTTCCTTGTTATTATAAAATTTAATGTTTAATATTGTTTTACTTAACCTAACTAATCGTGGAAGAACTATTACTCAAATGTGCAGTTGTTGATGACTCCAGCTTGCAGCGCTTATCGCTGGTAAAGCTCATCAAAGATCACCCCAATCTTAAGCTGGTGGCCGAATACAACAATACAATTGAAACCAAAAACGGCCTGCTCGACACCGAGACCGATCTTATCTTTCTCGATATCGAAATGCCCATCCTTTCTGGTTTCGACCTGCTTGATGATCTTCCCAACAAACCACAAATTATATTCGTAACCGGTAAGACCAAATATGCTTTTAAAGCCTTTGATTACGATGCGGTAGACTATATTCACAAACCGGTTACCAAAGATCGCTTTGCCAACGCGGTTAATAAAGCGCTGAATCTTTATAAGTTAAAGCACCAGGTTGCGGCCCCCGAAGACGAAGACTTTATCTTTGTGAAAAGCAATTTAAAAAACCGTAAGGTTTTTCTCAATAAACTTAAATTTATCCAGGCCCTGGGCGATTACGTTAAATTTGTCACCGAAAAAGACAATTTTGTGGTACTGGCTACTATGAAATCGTTCGAGAAACAACTTCCGCAGGATAAATTTTTAAGGGTGCATAAATCCTATATCGTAAATCTCGATAAAATCGAGCGTTACAACAGCAAGAATATCGAGATCGATAAACAAAAAATCCCCCTAAGCCGCCACAAGAAAACCGATCTGGTAGAGGCACTTAATGCGATTCAGTAAGACTAAGAGTTATGGGTTATGGGTTAAGTGCAAACTTCTCAGATGAAACTTGACCGGCAACAGGCAACTGGCAACAGGCAACAGGCAACAGGCAACAGGCAACAGGCAACAGGAAATCACTGAGGATCTACATTCACCACCACCTTTACCTTTCGAAACGGAGCTATAGCATTAAAGCTATCCAACAACCTTTTTACCACAGCCTTGGTTTTTCCTAAAGATTGTTTCTGCGGAATTTTCAACACTATATTTTTATAATACTCATTGCGAATTCTGGCTACCGGAGGAAATTCGGGGCCAAGAACCATTTCGCCAAAACTGTTGCGCAGACCCTGCGCGAGCCAGTCGGCAGCTTCGTTGGTAGCCGAATAATCCCTGCTTTTTAAGCTAAAACGTATAAGCCTGTAAAAAGGCGGATATTTATAGTTATACCTTTCCTCCAACTGATCTTTATACATACCGTCATAATCGCCCGTAGAGACCTGCTGCACGATTTGATGATTGGGATTATAGCTTTGAATAAGCACCTTACCCCTTTTTTTTGTTCTTCCGGCCCTACCCGCCACCTGCAACATCAATTGAAAACTGCGTTCGTGAGCTCTGAAATCAGGAAAATTCAGAAGATTATCGGCATTCATCACCCCTACCAGGCCAACATTTCTAAAATCAAGACCCTTGGTAAGCATTTGTGTTCCCACTAAAATATCGGTTTCTTCCTGCTCGAAGGCAGCGATGATTTTTTCATAGGCAAATTTTCCCCTGGTGGTATCCTGATCCATTCTGCCTACCACCGCCTCTGGGAAAAGCGCCTTCAGCTCGGTCTCTATCTGCTCTGTGCCAAATCCTTTTGTGGTGATTTCGGGACTGTCGCAGGCCATACATTTGCGCTGCATCGCCATTCGGTATCCGCAGTAATGACAGCGCAACTGATTGTTATGGCTATGAAAGGTTAAGCTTACATCACAATTAGGACATTGCGGGGAATGCCCGCAGGTATTGCATTCCAAAATTGGAGAAAAACCCCTGCGATTCTGAAAAAGAATTACCTGCTCTCCCAATTCCAAACAGGTTTTTATTTCCTCAAAAAGCCTGTCTGAAAAATGCCCTTTCATTTGTTTCTTGCGATGTTTGGTTTTGAGGTCCACGATTTCAATCCCGGGCATCAACACATCACCAAACCTGCGCTTTAATTCCACAAATCCGTATTTATGATGTTGGGCATTAAAAAAGCTTTCGATAGATGGCGTTGCAGATCCCAGTAAAGTTTTAGCCTTATGCATCGCTGCCAAGACAATTGCACTATCCCGGGCGTGATACCTGGGAGCAGGATCAAATTGTTTAAAGGTGCTTTCGTGCTCTTCATCTACCACCACCAGGCCAAGCTGTGAAAAAGGTAAAAATATCGAAGAACGGGCTCCAATCACGATCCTTGCTTTTTCTGAATTTTCCAAAACGTGCTTATACACCTCCACCCGCTCGTTTAGCGAATATCTGCTGTGATAAATAAGCACCTTATCGCCAAAGTAATCTCTTAATCGCTGAATAAGCTGCGTAGTAAGCGCAATTTCAGGTAAAAGATACAGGGCCTGCTTTCCTTTCTCAAGTACTTTCTCGATAAGTTTTATATAGATCTCTGTCTTCCCCGAAGAAGTAACCCCGTGCAACAAACAGATCTCCTGCTCCCCGAATTCAGATAAAATAGCATCGAATGTTTTCTGCTGAAGTTCACTCAAACCAATACCTTTTTCTGAAGCTTCTCCTAAAAACTCGGTGCGATCCTGCTGAAGATAATATTCTTCGAGCACGGCTTTGTCAATTAAACTTTTAATGATATTAGCTGAAGTCCCGCTTTCATTTACAAGCTGCTTCACCTTTACCGGTTTTTTATTCTTTGCCCTAAGGCTGAAATAAGTTAAGATCACCTGCCTTTGTTTAGGCGCTCTTTCGAGTTCATCAAGCAGGCGATGCATTGCCTCATCGGTAGAAAAATCTTCACTTAATTTTACATAACGAATCTTTTTAGGGGTATACTGTTCATAAATTTCCTGATTTAAACTAACCAGGTTTTTATGAACCAGCTTGTTGATGACCGGTAGCACATTTTTACGGTCCAGCAGCTGGCTCACCTCCTGAATTTTCAGGGAAGATTGGCTCTGCAAGGCTTCTACCACTAAAAATTCATCATCGCTAAGATCTTGAGGAATTTCTACATTTTTTTTCAGCTGAATTATTTGTTCGCTTTCCAATAAAAATGCTCCCGGCAGCGCTGCCCGCATCACATCGCCCTCACTGCACATATAATAAGAGGCGATCCATTCCCAAAACTGCAACTGCACTTCAGTTACCAAAGGACTTTCATCAATAATCTGGTGTATGGGTTTAGCTTCGTAATGCTGTGGTTTACTTTGATGAATCTTTGTAACCACCGCGGTGTATAATTTAGATTTTCCGAAGGGAACAGCTACCCGCATCCCGGGTTTTAGAAATTGGGCTTCCCCGGCATCGACTGCATAGGTGAAGCGTTTATCGAGCGGTAGGGGTAAAATAACATCGGTAAAATAGGCCATAGAAGGGACTTATCTAAAAGTGCAAAGTGCAATAAAAAACCATCCTTGAAAAAGAATGGTTTCTTACAAAATTAAAATTTTTAGCCGATAATCGGGCCTTACTACCCGGGCTGCGTTTATAAAACTTTTTATTTATTCAGCGCGTTCCCAGGTTTTGGTTTTATAGAAAAAGGCTACATAACCTCTTACATTCAACTTATCGGGTTCATCTTCATCTATCCAGATTTTGCCTTTATATTCTTTCCCCGATTTCGGGTCAAGCAAAATTCCATTTATATATTCATCACCTTCCTTTTCAAAGCCTCGAATCACATTAAGACCTTCTATTGGCCTGTTTTTAAGCTCACCGGGGCACTTCTCGCAACGTTTGTCACGATCTTCCTCTTTAGTGATTCTAACCACCTTGCCATAATAGGCCTGGCCGTTTTTATAGATTTCAACTATAGAGTTCACCCTGCCCTGTTCATTGGTTACTTTCCATTTTCCAAGAACTTCCTGGGAGAAAGCCACAGATTGGAATCCGCCGAAAATGAACAGGAATAAAGAAAACTTGAGAAGGTAATTCATAACGTAGGGAGCTTTGGGGTTTATTTTCCTAACATGGCCTTTTTAAGGTTACTATCGGCAGGCTTATCAGACAACCAGATACCGAAAAGAGCCTTCTTAAAATTCATACCCTGAATGGTTCCCAATTCTTTCTTGTTTTTATAAACTTTTACACCTGAATTTGGCAAATACACGATATCGAAAATATCGCCTTTATTGATTTCGGCTTCAAAAAAGCTAATGAACTTATTGATTTCAGAAGAAAGCGGCCCGGTATTGCCGTTGGTAGAATTTTCAAATCCTTCATTTACGGCGTCTACCATTCGCTTGCTGGTAATCATTTTAGAAACGATATGCAGGCGAATTGCCATAGCCTCATCGGCATTGATGATTTGGTTTGCATTTGATGATTTATTGCTTAGGTAAAGACCTCCGGCATACATTTCCATCCAGAATTTTTCTCTAACGCCGGCGCCATTTAAACTCATTTTTTTCTCTCCATATTCAAGGTTGGCAGGAAGGGTAATCCCGGCAATATTGGTTTGAGCAGAAGCCAAAGTAAAGCTGAAAACAGCAGCCAGTAAAAAAATCATTTTTTTCATAAGTGTGGTTTTTATAGGTTATTTATAGTTTTTTCTAAGTTTAATCAACGAAGCATTGAGCTCAAAGCCCAACAGGAGAATATTCGAATTAATCCAAATATAAACCATTAAAATTAGCAGGGCTCCTATTGTTCCATATAATTCGTTATAGGATGAAAAATTTTCAATATAAAGGTTAAAAAAATAGGTGGTTATCATTATTAAAATCGTGGTAAACAATGCTCCCACCGAAAAAAACTTTGCCTGCCTGGCTTCCTTGGTTCCAAAGTAATACAAGGTTGCCACAGCAATATAAATTAAAAGAACGAAAGCTGTATATTTTACCAGCCTGGATCCCGCAGCCCCGGTGGGAATTATCCCCAAATCATTAAGATCATCCATAGCATAGGTTAAATAAACCGCTATTATAACTGTTATGAGCAACAACAGTGCCATGATAAGTGAAACCCCTATGGCTATTACGTATTGGCGCAAAATAGATCGATTGGCATTGGTATGGTAAGAAAACTCAAAACCGGTAAAAATCGCATTTACCCCATTGGTCATTAAAAATATGGAAAGTATGAAAGCCACCGAAAGTAAGCCGCCTCGTGGGGTATTGGCGATATCCAGGAAAATATCGTTAAAAAAATCGGAGGTATTTGGAGGCAGCAGGGAATCCATAAAAATGAGAAACTGCAGCTGGAAATCATCTATAAAGTTGATGTAAGGAATAAGGTTCAGCATAAATAGCAAAAATGGGAACAGCGCCATAAAAAAGCTGAATGCAATGGCACTGGCCCGGGTACTAAAAGTCCCTTTAATTATTCCTCCCGAATAGATTTCCCACAGGTTGTATAAAGACATTTCCTCTAAACCCGGCAAATGAATGCTTTTGGCAGTTTTCAAACTCCAGTCTGAAAATTGTTCAAGCTTGGATTTAAAGGTGTTTATCGGCATTCTAAACCGCTTTTAAACTAAGGTCCTTATTGATAACCGAATGTGTTAGAGCTCCGCTGGAAATATAATCTACCCCACATTCGGCATAGGCCCGGGCAGTTTCCAGGGTAATGCCTCCGCTAGATTCGGTTTGGCACTTCCCTCCTATTAGTTTCACCGCCTTTTGGGTATTTTCGTAATTAAAATTATCTATCAAAATTCGATGTATGCCATCGTGTTCTAGAATAGCTTCAATTTCAGCCATATTCCTGGCTTCCACAATAATTTTTAAATCAAGATTGTTTTTGGCCAGGTAGCTTTTTGTTTTATCTATGGCAAGATCGATTCCGCCGGCGAAATCGATGTGGTTGTCTTTCAGCATAATCATATCATAAAGTCCGAATCTGTGGTTTTCACCTCCCCCAATTTTTACGGCCCATTTTTCCAGCGCACGAATTCCCGGTGTGGTTTTCCGGGTATCGAGCACCATACAGCCGGTACCTTCAAGTCTATCGGCAAATTCAGCGGTTTTGGTGGCAATGGCACTCATTCGTTGCATCGCGTTTAAAACCAGGCGTTCGGCTTTGAGGATAGATTGAGATAAACCTTCCACATAAAAGGCAATATCACCGGGCTTCACTTTTTGCCCGTCTTTGATCCTGAAATCAATTTTAAGATTAGAATCTACTTTTTCAAAAACTTTCTGAGCAAAATCGGTACCGGCCAAAATGCAATTTTCCTTTACCAAAAGCTTGGCTTTTCCCCGCGCCGTCATTGGAATACAGGCCATCGAACTATGGTCTCCTTCTCCTACATCTTCTCTCAGGGCATTGCTAATAATTAAATCTATTTCTTTTTCAAATTGTTCTTGGGAGATCATTGGCAATACATATTTTTGTAAATGTAGCAAAGTCTGCGCTAAAAACGGGATATGACCATAAAATTACTCTGTATTGGAAAGACCGATAACCGCCAACTTCAGGAACTTATCGAGGTGTATTTTAAACGCATTCAGTTTTATAACAAGTTTGAGCTGGAGGTAATTCCCGATCTCAAAAAATTGAAGAACATCGATGAAAATCAGCAAAAAAGACTAGAAGGCGAAAAGATCCTGGCCGGGATTGTGGCTTCAGATTTTGTGATTCTGCTCGATGAAAACGGAAAGCAATTTTCTTCGGAAGGCTTCGCCGATTATCTTCAGAAGCAATTCAACAGCGGAAGAAAACAACTCATTTTCATTATTGGCGGGCCCTATGGCTTTTCAGAAGAGGTTTATCAAAGGGCCGACTCAAAGATATCGCTCTCAAAAATGACTTTTTCGCATCAAATGGTGCGGCTGTTTTTTACCGAGCAATTATATCGCGCCTTTACTATCTTAAAAAACGAACCCTACCATCACCGATAAAATTTATACTATGAAACTGGTTTTTGCCACTCACAATAAAAATAAGTTAGAAGAAATAAAAGCCCTGCTCCCAGAACATATAGAATTATTATCCCTGGACAATATAGGCTGCACCGAAGAAATCCCTGAAACTGCCAATACTATTGAAGGCAATGCCAAATTAAAGGCCGATTTTGTAAAAAAACATTACAATTTAGATTGTTTTGCCGACGATACCGGCCTGGAAGTCGAAGCTTTAAATGGAGCCCCGGGAGTCTACTCGGCTAGATACGCGGGAGACCAAAAAGACAACCAGGCCAATATTGAGAAATTATTAAGCGAATTAGAAGGAAAAACCAATCGAAAAGCAGCCTTCAAAACCGTCATTGCTTTGAATCTTAAGGAAAAGGAAGAAAGTTTTACAGGACTTTGCCCTGGGGAGATTTTAACTGAAAAACGAGGCGCAAAGGGTTTTGGATATGACCCGGTGTTTCTACCGCAGGGAAAACAGCAGAGTTTTGCTGAAATGAGTCTTGAAGAAAAATCAAAAATCAGTCATCGGGCAAGGGCTTTTTCGAAGCTAATTGGCTACCTTTCAAAATAAAAGCCGCTTCTTCGCTTTTATTGCATCCTAAGCCGTACCTTTGCCGCTTATTATTTTTATATGAACAAATTTGAAGAATTAGGTCTTGCCCCCTTTATTTTAAAGGCAGTGCAGGATATGGGTTTTGAAAGCCCGAGTGCAATTCAGGAGAAAGCTATTCCTGTTTTGTTGAACGATGATACCGATATGGTTGCCCTGGCCCAAACGGGAACAGGAAAAACCGCCGCTTTTGGCTTTCCGTTATTACAAAAAATAGATGGCGGGAAAAGACATACCCAGGCCCTGGTACTTTCACCAACCCGTGAGTTGTGCCTGCAGATTACCAATGAAATTCAGAATTACGCTAAATACGAAAAAGGCATAAATACCGTAGCCATCTACGGAGGTGCCAGTATCACCGAGCAGGCCCGCCAAATTGGTCGTGGCGCTCAAATTATTGTCGCCACTCCCGGGCGTATGCAGGATATGATTAATCGCAAGATGATCGATATTTCAAAACTGCAATTTTGTGTTTTGGATGAAGCCGATGAGATGCTGAATATGGGATTCTATGAAGATATCACTTCAATCCTGTCGCATACCCCACGTGAAAAAAATACCTGGCTTTTCTCGGCTACTATGCCAAAAGAAGTTGCCAGAATCGCGAAAGAATTTATGAGAACTCCGGTTGAAATTACCGTAGGTTCTAAAAACCAGGGAGCTACCAATGTATCTCACGAGTTTTACCTGGTAAATTCCAGGGAGCGCTATGATGCTTTAAAGCGTTTGGCCGATGCCAACCCCGATATATTCTCAGTGATCTTTTGCCGAACCAAAAGAGACACGCAAAAAATCGCCGAAAAACTTATCGAAGATGGTTATAATGCCGCTGCCCTGCACGGAGATTTGAGCCAGAATCAGCGGGATTTGGTGATGAAGAGCTTTAGAAACAAGCAAATTCAAATGCTGGTAGCTACCGATGTGGCTGCCCGCGGAATCGATGTAGACGATATCACCCACGTGATCAATTACCAGTTGCCCGATGAAATTGAAACCTACACCCACCGTAGCGGCCGTACCGGTCGTGCCGGGAAGAGCGGGGTTTCTATGGTGATCGTTTCAAAAAGTGAACTTAGAAAGATTAAGAGCATCGAGCGGATTATTCAGCAGAAATTCGAGCAAAAAGATATTCCTGGCGGAATGGAGATTTGCAGGGTACAGCTGTTCCACCTTGCAAACGATATTAAGAATACCACTATAAATCACGAAATCGATGCCTACCTGCCCAGTATCAATGAGGTTCTGGAGGAATTTTCGAAAGAGGAACTTATCAAAAAGGTATTTTCAGTAGAATTTACCAGGTTCTTCAATTACTACAAAAACGCGAGTGATCTTAATTCGCCTTCAGCACAAATGCCTTCATCGGCAGAAAGCAGTCGTTTCTTTATCAATGTAGGAGCCAAAGACGGTTTTGACTGGATGAGCCTTAAAGACTTCCTTAAAGCTACGCTCGATCTTGGAAAAGATGATGTGTATAAGGTAGATGTTAAAGGCACTTTTTCCTTTTTTAATACCGATGCCGATAAAGCCGATAAGGTGCTGGAAATTTTTAAAGATTTCAAGTATCAGGGTCGACATATAGATGTAGAAGTTAGCTCTGAAAGCCGTCGTGGAGGCGGTGGTGGCGGTGGCCGCAAAAGAGGTGGCGGGAAATCTTCGGGAAAATCTTTCTCAAAACCTGAAAGGGGTAGCCGCCGATCTGATGACTTTGGTAAAAAAGGAAAAAAAGGCGGTGGCCGCGGAAAGAACATTGAAAGTTCTCTGAAGCGTCGCCGATCAAAGAAATAGGACCTGAATCAATAAAATAAAAGAATCTGGCATTATTTTTTATAGGTATTTTTTATTTTAGGCCCCAATTATTATGAAGTACCGCTTAGTAGTTTTATTCCTTCTTTTTTCTAATCTTGCCATCTTCGCCCAGGACAAGATCTCGGGTACGGTGATGAATGCCGCCGACGATAAGCCGCTTGAAAATGTGCATATCGTGAACCTCAACCAGGTGAAAGGCGCCGTAAGTGCTGAAAATGGAGAATTTGAACTGCAGGCCACTGTTAATGATACCCTGTATTTCACCTATATAGGCTTTAAATCTATAAAAGTTAGGGTTACCAACGACTGGTTGAAATACGGTAATGTAAAGGTAAAAATGACCGAGCTGGGAATCGCTTTAGATGAAGTGGTACTTAGCCCGGTTACGCTTACCGGCTATCTGGAAATCGATGCCAAGAACATCCCAATTTACGAAAACCACAGGTACAGTATCTCTGGCCTAAATACCGGTTACGAAGCCGGGAAAAACTCCCCCAACGCAGTATCGAGAGTTATAGGCTCTCTGTTTAACCCTGCCGATGTATTGCACAATATCTTTGGAAAGCGACCTCAGCAAATGCGAAAACTAAGGCAAATGAAAGAGGATGATGAAATTCGGGAACTGCTGCGGAATAAATTTGACCGGGAAACCCTAATCGCTTTATTGCAGGTAAACCGGGTTGAAATTGATGAAATTTTGGCGCGTTGTAATTATTCCAGAACTTTTATGGAAACTGCTAACGATCTTCAAATTTTAGATGCCATGAGCGGATGCTACGAAGAATACAAAGTGCTACGCCGCAATTAAATTATTTACTTTCAATATTTCGTTTTAAATCTTCAAGACTGGTTTCGATCTCTTTTCTCAAAATCTTTTCGAAATTAAAAAACAGGTTTAAAACACTGAAAGGAAAAGAAAGTTGACCTCTAAACCCAAAAATAACCCGCGATTTTTCAGGGTCGGTTTCCTTTACGCCAAAAAAGCTGAAACTCACCAGTTTTACCGGTCTTATTATTACCAGCCTGCTTTCAAAAACTTCATTTCTTCTTTGCTTGATGACTTTTTGTAGCCCCTCACCTATTTTTTCACCATTCTGCCAATATAGCGCTTTGCTGTTTTCTGTTACTTTATACTGAAGTTTTAAATTTTTATCATTTTTCAACCAGGAAATCCATTTTATTTGATTTTCAAGGTTTACTACATATTGAAAAATTTTTTCCCTGGGAGCATTGATACTAATAGTTCGGCTTATTTCATAGTCTTTCTTCGCCAATGCGTGCAGAAAGGCAATAAAAGTGATAATGCCAATGACTATATATAAAAACAGGGTCATAGCTTAGGGAGTTAAACCAAATTTTCGCTGCAGCAATTTTGCTGAATCCTTGATGCTTTTTTTTGCCCACTTCAGCTTCAGCTCCAGTTTTTCTTCTTCTGAAAGCTGCCAGGGCAGATCGCTTTTTCTGAGTTTAGAAGTTAGGCTTTGCAGTATAATCGCCGCTGAAACCGATATATTCAAACTTTCGGTAAAACCCACCATCGGAATTTTGAGAGTACGATCGGCGTTTTCCAGCACTTCTTTCGAAAGGCCTTCTTTTTCTGTTCCGAAGAAAATAGCCACTGGTCGTTTCAATTCAAAATCGGGCAATTCCACAGCCTCTCCGTGCGGACTTGTGGCTACGATTTCGAAGCCTTTTTCTCTTAAAGTATGAATACAGTCATCTACATGGGCATAACGGTTAACATCTACCCATTTTTGCGCGCCCATAGCGATCTCCTTATCAATTCTTTTTGGAAATCGTTTTTCAACCACGTGAATATTCTGAACCCCAAAAACATCACAGCTTCTAATTACCGCACTGGTATTGTGCAGCTGGTAGACATCCTGGGTCGCAAGATTTATAAAATTAGTACGTTGATGCAGTACCTGGTCAAATAACATCTTACGCCGGGGGGTTAAAAAATCTTCAAGATATTCGAGTTGTTCACTGCTTGTCATAGTGTAAAAATAAAAAGAGGCTGTCTGAAAAGGCAGTCTCTTTTTTATTGGAAATAATTCAGGATAGTATTATTTTCATGGTATG